>JAITBX010000193.1 GCA_031283405.1 Burkholderiales bacterium
ATGGATGCTGCATGTATTGTACCAATTACAGATTCTGGTTTTGCAGCACGTATGGTTTCCCGTTCTCGCCCAAGTTGCCCAATTTTAGCTATTACAACTAACCCTGTAACATACCGCCAACTTAATCTTTCTTGGGGCTGTATCCCAATGTTATCAGACAAATCATTTGATGGTGATGCAGAACTATTTGAAATAGCAGAAGAAATGGCATTAAAATCAGAAATAGCATCTAATGGTGATGCAATTGTTGCAGTTGCTGGTGCCGATGATGAACGTCATCAACGGCGGCGCGCACGCCAACAACAAAATCGACTTGCAGGAATTCATGATCGTACCGCTCGGCGCCGGCAATTTCCGCGAAGCCTTGCGTTACGGCGCCGAAGTGTTTCATGCGCTGAAAAAATTGATTGACGGTCGCGGCATGCCGACCACCGTCGGCGATGAAGGCGGCTTCGCGCCCAACCTGCCGTCGAATGAAACGGCCTTGACGTTGTTGCTCGAAGCCATCGAGCTTGCCGGTTATCGTCCGGGCGCCGACATTGGCATCGCGCTCGATTGCGCCGCCAGCGAATATTTCAAGGACGGCATGTACCATCTGGCCGGCGAAGATCGCCACTACAGCGCCGCGCAAATGGTTGACCTGCTCGCGTGTTGGTGCAACAAATATCCGATTCTCAGCATTGAAGACGGCATGTCCGAACACGATTGGGAAGGCTGGAAACTTTTGACGCAGCGTCTCGGCGACAAAGTGCAACTGGTCGGCGACGATTTGTTCGTCACCAACACCCGCATTTTGAAAGAAGGCATCCGACAAGGCATCGCCAATTCGATTCTCATCAAGATCAATCAAATCGGCACGCTGACCGAAACTTTCGCCGCCATCTCGATGGCGAATCGCGCGCGCTACACCGCCGTCGTCTCGCACCGTTCGGGCGAAACCGAAGACAGCATGATTGCCGATATCGCCGTCGGGTCGAACGCCGGTCAAATCAAAACCGGTTCGCTGTCGCGTTCCGACCGCATCGCCAAATACAACCAGTTGTTGCGCATTGAAGAAGACCTCGGCGACGCCGCGCGCTACGCGGGCGTCGAAGCGTTCTTCAATGTTCAACGAACTTAACCGATCGGAGTACTAACCGAAAATCCGTGGCGCGCATTTCGCCGGCGATGAAAATCCTCTCCTTCATTTTTCTGCTGTTGATTGCAGTGTTGCAATATCCGATCTGGCTAGGTAAAGGCGGATGGGTGCAAGTGCGCGCATTGCAACAAGAGATCGACAAACAGCAAACCGCCAACATGCTGTTGAAAGCGCGTAACGATGCGCTTGCCGCCGAAGCCGCCGATCTCAAATCGGGATTGGACGCCGTTGAAGAACGCGCGCGCGCCGAATTGGGGATGGTAAAAAAGGACGAAATTTTTTTCCAATTTCAGGCCGTGCCTTCCGCCACGTCGAGCAACATTTCGCGCTAACGCTTTTCAATTCCCGTTATCGGACTTCGCCTCTGGAAGCGGGAATCCGGAAATTCCACGAATGTCGCCGCCCGCCCAATATCAGTCCGACGTTAACTACGATGTTAACTATTACGTCACCGCATAATTCCCGGCTCAAAGACGCCGCGCGTTTGATCGCTTCCGCGCACGAGCGGCGCAAGGCTCGGCGCTGTGTGCTGGAAGGCGAGCACCTGATCGAGATGTACATTGCGCGTTACGGCCTGCCGGATACCTTGATCGTCACCGAAGCAGCCGCCGAAACGCCGTTCGTCAAAAAGTTGACGCCGCAACTCAATGAGCGCCGCCTGTTATGCGTTCCCGACGCGCTGTTCAAAAGCATCGCTTCACTGCCGCCGGCGATCGGCATGCTGGCAGTCATCGATCAGCCTCAAGCCGTCACCACGTCGGGCGCTTTCTGCGTTCTGCTTGAGAACATTCAAGACCCCGGCAACGTCGGCGCGATATTGCGCACGGCAGCAGCAGCCGGCGTGACTCACGCGATTTTGTCGAAGCCTTGCGCAAGCGCGTGGTCGCCGAAAGTATTGCGCGCCGCGCAAGGCGCGCATTTTTTGCTGGAGATCGTCGAAGAAGTCGATGCCTGCGAATGGGCGTGCGCTTTTCGCGCCGACGGCGGCCTCATCGTCGGAACGCTGGTAGCGCATGGGAAAAATGTCTTCACGACGCCGCAGCTTCGCCATCGCCCGCTGGCGCTGGCGCTCGGCAACGAAGGCGTCGGATTAAGCGATACGTTAGCGCAATGCGTTGACGTTGCCGTCACCATCCCGATGCCGGGACGCATGGAATCGCTCAACGTCGCCGCCGCCGCTGCGGTTGTGCTGTTTGAGTGTGTGCGTAGCAGGGATCAGGGGTCAGGAATCAGATAGAGATGCAGGGGACGGTGTGCCGTGCCCGCCTGTACGGCTACTGTCACAGCGTTTCGGCGCAATCTCCTTCCCCCTCCGGGGGAAGGTTGGGATGGGGCTTTTTCTGCCTTGTCTCTACGGTGCTACTTCTTCAACTTCGGCTTGTTCTTCGATCACCAGTTTGACACCGCCTTCTTTTTCGTCACTCGCTTCCTCGTAATCGACCAACACTTTGCCGCCATTGGCCAGCTTTCCGAATAAAAGCTCCTCGGCCAGCGCGCGGCGCACGGTATCTTGAATCAAACGCATCATCGGTCGCGCGCCCATCTGCGGATCGAAACCTTTGTCGGCGAGGTAACGTCTTAACGCCGGACTGAACGACGCTTCCACTTTCCTTTCAAACAACTGCGTTTCAAGCTCGACCAGCATTTTGTCAACCACTTTCAAAATGATTTCGCGGTCGAGTTGTTTGAACGAAACAACGGCATCAAGACGGTTGCGAAATTCCGGCGTGAAGAGCCGCTTGATCTCGCCCATTTCGTCGCCGGCCTGCGCGGCTGCCGAAAAGCCGATGGCCGAGCGCGCCAATTCTGCTGCGCCGGCGTTGGTCGTCATCACGATGATGACGTTTCTGAAATCGGTTTTGCGTCCGTTGTTGTCGGTCAATGTGCCGTTATCCATCACTTGCAACAACACATTGAAAATATCGGGGTGCGCTTTTTCGATTTCATCGAGCAACAACACGCTATGCGGCGCTTTGACGATCGCTTCGGTCAACTGCCCGCCCTGGTCAAAACCGACGTAGCCGGGCGGCGCGCCGATCAAGCGCGACACCGCGTGCCGCTCCATGTATTCGGACATGTCGAAGCGAACCAGCTCGACGCCGAGGCAATACGCCAACTGCCGCGCCACTTCGGTCTTGCCGACGCCGGTCGGCCCTGAAAAGAGGAAGCAACCGATCGGCTTGCGGGCATTGCCCAATCCCGAACGCGACATCCGAATCGCCGCCGTCAACGCGTCGATTGCCGCGTCCTGACCGAACACAATGTTTTTCAAATCGCGATCGAGATTTTTCAGCACTTGCCGATCGTCAACCGAAATGGTTCGCGCCGGTATCCGCGCCATTTTGGCGACGACTTCTTCGATCTCGATGCGGCCGATCTGTTTTTTCCGGCGGCTCTTCGGCAACATTTTCTGCGCAGCGCCCGCCTCGTCAACCACATCAATCGCCTTGTCGGGGAGAAAGCGATCGTTGATGTAGCGCGCCGACAATTCTGCCGCACTGGTAATCGCCGCGTTAGTGTAGCGAATTTCGTGATGCTCTTCAAAACGCGACTTGAGTCCTTTGAGAATGGCGATCGTCTCCTCAACCGACGGTTCCGGCACGTCGATTTTCTGGAAGCGCCGCGACAAGGCATGATCCTTCTCGAAAATCTGCCGGAACTCGTTATACGTCGTCGCGCCGATACAGCGCAACTCGCCCGCCGACAGCGCCGGCTTCAACAAATTGGACGCATCCATCGTGCTGCCCGATGTCGAACCGGCGCCGATCAAAGTGTGAATCTCGTCGATCAACAGCACCGCTTTCGATTGCGCTTTCAATTCGCGCAACACATCTTTCAGACGCTGCTCGAAATCGCCGCGGTATTTGGTGCCCGCCAGAAGCGACGCCATATCGAGCGCATAGACGCGGCTGCGCGCCAGCAATTCCGGCACCTGCCCCTTGGTGATGCGCGTCGCCAGCCCTTCGGCAATCGCTGTTTTGCCGACGCCGGCCTCGCCCACCAGCAACGGATTGCTTTTGTGGCGGCGACACAAAACCTGCACGACGCGATCCAATTCCTGTTCGCGTCCGATCAACGGGTCGAGCTTGCCTTCTTTGGCGCGCTGCGTCAGATCAGTCGTATAAGACGACAGCGCGGTTTCGTTCGCTGTTGTTTTTTCGTTGACGCTGTTGTTCTCCGGGATTTGCTCCGGCTCGCTCTTCGCGCCGTGCGCCACATAATTGGTGAGATCGTACCGCGTCAAACCGCGCTTCCTCAGAAAGTAAAGCGCGTGCGCGTCTTTCTCGCCGAACAGCGCCACCAGCACATGCGCACCGGTCACTTCCTTCTGTCCGGACGATTGCACTTGCAACACCGCCCGCTGCAACACCCTCTGAAAACTCGGCGCCGGTTGCGTTTCCGCTCTCGCGTCTTCCTGAAATCGCGGCGTGTGCGTTTCGATGAAAGCGCTCAATTCTTCCCGGACTTCCTCGACATTGATTCGGCAGGCGCGCAATGCCGCCGCCGCCGACGGATTGTCGAGCAACGTCAACAGCAGATGTTCTGCCGTCACGAATTCATAGCGCTTCTGCCGCGCATCGACCAGCGTCATGTGCAGCGAAACTTCCAAGTCCTGCGCGATCATGATGCCTCCTCGTCCGTAAAGAAAAAAGCCAACGTTTCAGGATACCGCGATTGCTTCATTCAAGCCAGAGGCGCGCCGAATAAATCACCGCGCCACGGTTATGCCTCCCTCCCCCCCGCTGGGGGAGGGTTGGGGTGGGGGCGCGTTTGCAGATCAAGGTCTGCCCCCATCCCCACCTTCCCCCAAAGGAGGAAGGAGTAAGCCTCATCAAACTTCCCGCATCACGCAGCGTAACGGATGCTCGTTCTGCTGCGCCAGCGCTTGCACCTGCTCGACCTTGATCTTGGCGATTTCGTAAGTATAGACGCCGCACACGCCCGAACCGCGATGGTGCACTTGCAGCATCACCGCCATCGCCTGCGGCAGCGGCATCGAAAACACCTGCTGCAACAAATCCACCACAAAATCCTGCGGCGTGAAATCATCGTTGAGCAGAATGACGCTGTACAGCGGCGGTTTTTCGACCGTCTGATCGGGCGCCGCTTCGGGAGAACGCTTGTATTTTACTGACATAAATTAGGGGGATAAACGGCTTCGCTGGTGACTAACATATCCCAAAAGCCCGCGTCTGACACCTCCCGAAACCGGAAAAATAACCCACTGTCAATGTTACCGTGTTAGTTTGTTTTACAATTACAACAAATCGCATCTCGCATCCATTCCCTGTGGACTGTCTTATTGACCCCCCGCCTTTTTGTGCGTAAAAAGGTTCTGTTTGGAAGTGGTTCCCGCTGTATCTGTGTGCTGTTGTCGTTGTACCCTGTTGTACGTCGTCGTAGTGCCCGCCTGTCGGAAGTCCCGACCAAACACCCATTTGTATTTTTAAGAGGATAGTTTTATGGTAACCGGGACCGTCAAATGGTTCAACGACGCAAAAGGCTTTGGCTTCATCACTCCTGATGATGGCGGCGAAGACCTCTTTGCACATTTTTCGGCGATCAACATGCAGGGCTTCAAGACGCTCAAAGAAGGACAGCGCGTCAGCTTTGAAGTCACGCAAGGACCGAAAGGCAAACAAGCATCAAACATTCAAGCGGCCTCTTGACCGTTTTCCTGTTCGGAATGTATTGAGTCTCCGACTCATTAGTTTTTGGAATTCATGCCCGCCTCGGCGGGCTTTTTCTTTTTGGGGACGGGAGAGGAAGCGGGCGAACACAGTTCGCCCCTACGAAGTCA
>JAITBX010000113.1 GCA_031283405.1 Burkholderiales bacterium
ATTTCACGGTGGTGAAAACGAGGAAGCGGATGGATGTTGACAAAGCGGTGGCGTTTGCCGAAATGTCGAAAGAAGAATTTCTGGCGCTGAATCCGCAGCACAATCGCCCCGTGATCGCCGGCGCCGATGAATTCACTTTGCTGTTGCCGATCGACAAAGCGGAACTCTTCGCGTCGAAACTGGAATTGGAAAATCAGCCGCTGGTGACGTGGCAGGCTTATCGTCTGCAAAAAAATGAAACGTTTGCGCAGGCGGCCAACAAATTCGGCATGTCGCTCGAAGCGTTGCAGGCGGTCAATGGTTTGGGGCGTCGCGCTCAGGCGCGTGAAGGCGTGACCTTGCTGGTGCCGGCGCAGCAGCCGTCGTGGACAGCCGAAACGTCGCTCACCAAAGCGGTGTTCACCACCGTGCCGTCCGGGCGCGTGTCGTATTACAAAGTCAAACGCGGCGATACTCTGGCGCAGATTGCCAGACGGCACGGCACGACGGCGGAAGAATTGATGCGGCTCAACGGTTTGAAGAGCGCCAAAAATCTGCGTGTCGGAAAAAACATTCGCGTTTATAGTGACAGCGTGCGCACTGCCGCCGCCTATTCTGCGCCGCCCTCGGCGCGACCGTCGGCAGAGGCGGCGAATGCGCGCACGGCGACGGCTACGACCGTAACAACGACTGCGCCTGCAACAACAACAATGCCCGCCGCGACGCATTACAAAGTACAGAAAGGCGATACGCTGGGGAAAATCGCTTCGGAGTATCGCGTCAGCGTGCAAGACTTGATGCGCTGGAACGCTTTGTCCAGCCCCAAAGCGTTGCGGGCGGGACAGAATTTACTGGTGACTGCCGATGCGTCAACAAACGCGAGCGCGTCCGAGAGTGAAGCGAGATTGCCGGCAGTCAGACAACCGGCGGCAAGAGTGCAGCGAGTGAAGAAATCGCCGGCGCAAGCGAAAGCGGGCGGCAACGAATCGTCTTATTACCAGGTTCAAAAGGGCGACACGCTGTTCAACATCGCGCCGCGCTACGGCGTCAGCGTTGATGATTTGATGCGCTGGAACGATTTGAAAAAAGTGACGGCCTTGCGCGCCGGGCAAACGATTCGTATTTCCGGAAAGAGTTGAGCAATGCCGGAAATCCCGCCCGAAGAATCGTTGCTGCAATTTCCCTGCGATTTTCCGATCAAGGTGATGGGAAAAAACGCGGAAGGCTTCGCGCAGGCTGTTGCCGATATTGTCGTGACGCATGCGCCGGATTTTGATCCGGCCACGATGGAAATGCGCCCCTCCAAAGAAAACCACTATCTGTCGCTGACCGCGACGATACGCGCAACGAGTAGAGTGCAACTCGATGCGTTGTACCGCGAACTGACAGCGCATCCGATGGTGAGTGTGGTGTTGTAGGAGCGGCATTCTGCCGCCGCAACGCTTCGGGTGACCACAGGTCGCCCCTACAGCGTAGGTTGGCGGTGAGCGAAGCGAACTCCAAAGGGTTGATGTCTCGCAATAGCGCAATCGTGATTTCTAATGAATCACAACCTGATAGCGAACGATTTTTATCGCGGCGCTCGGCGTTTCGGTTTCCCAGGTGCGTCGATACTCAAACGCCAGCATTTGCACGCCCGGTCGAGCGGCGGTGAATGAAAAAATTTCGGTTCCGCCGGCACCGGCATTCGGCTCTGCACCCGCCGGCGCGGGGGGAAGTTCGTAACGCGGGCTGGCGTCGCGCAGCATGCCGCGCATCGGTTCGGTTTGCACCCATTGGTGGCCGGTCGAGCGGTTGCTTTGCAAGCGCACATCCAATTGCTGGCCGACGACAAGCGGGATGTCGGCGCCGTTGAGCGCTTCGGTCGTGACGGTGCCGTAGGATAACGATAACGCTTTCTCAGCGTCGGAAGGTTGGGATGCGCAACCGGTCAGAATCATGGCGGTCATCGCGGCAGCAAAAACGGCAGAAGGAAGAACAAAATGAACAGCAAAATTTTTCATGGGGCGCTCTGGAAAGCAAAAGGTATTCGTAAGTTTACTCCAATCGGCAAACTTTTCCTTGCCGGTTTGCAAAATCGTACAATACGGCCATGATTTCAACGTTTTCTTCTGCGACGCCTTACCGCTTTTGCGTGGCGCCGATGCTCGACTGGACGGATCGCCATTGCCGCTATTTTCATCGACTGCTGTCACCGCAGGCGCGTTTGTACACCGAGATGGTGACGGCGGCGGCGTTGTATTACGGCGACGCGGCGAAGCATCTGGATTTTGACGCCGCCGAACATCCGCTGGCGCTGCAACTGGGTGGCAGCGATCCGGCGATGCTGGCGCACGCGGCTCGGCTGGGCGCGCGCTGGGATTACGATGAAATCAACCTCAACTGCGGCTGCCCGAGCGCGCGCGTGCAGAGCGGCAGCTTCGGCGCTTGTTTGATGAAAGAGCCGACGTTGGTGGCCGACTGCGTGCGGGCGATGCGCGATGCGGTGACGATTCCGGTGACGGTCAAACATCGGATCGGCGTCGATGCGATCGAAGATTATGGTTTCGTGCGCGATTTTGTCGGTGCGGTACATGAGGCGGGCTGTGACGTGTTCATCCTGCATGCGCGCAATGCGATTCTGTCCGGCTTGTCGCCGAAGGAAAATCGTGAAATTCCGCCGCTGCGTTACGAGGCGGCGCAACAACTGAAACGCGATTTTCCGCAATGCACGATCGTGCTGAACGGCGGATTGACGGATTGGACAACGATCGAAGCACAACTGGCGACAGGCATCGACGGCGTGATGGTGGGGCGTTGGGCGTACCATCAACCGTATTGTCTGGCGGAGGCCGAAGCGAGATTATTTAACAGCGCTGCGCTGCCGCCGCCATTGCCGACGCGCCGCGCCATCATCGAAGCGATGATTCCCTATATCGAAACGCAATTGCGACAGAGCGTGCCGTTGCGCGCGATGACGCGCCACCTTCTCGGCCTCTACCACGGGCAACCGCGCGCGCGATGGTTCCGGCAACGGCTTTCCGATTCGCAACAGTTGGAGCGCCAATCTGTCGAGGTGTTGCGCGAAGCGTTGGCGCTGATGGAGGGGGATGTGTAAATTTGCGGGCTCGTAAATCTGCGAGTTTGCAATCAAAGTTTTCACTCTGATTACAAACTCATGTGAGCCGAATGACTGAATTGCCTCATTGCTCAAACATCGTTGTGGACAAATACCGTTCGCCGGTGTCGGGAAGAATCACCACGATGATTTTGCCTTTGTTCTCGGGACGCCGCGCAACTTGAGCCGCCGCCCACAGCGCCGCGCCGGAGGAGATGCCTACCAGCAGCCCTTCCGTGTGCGCGATGTCGCGGCCGGTTTGGAAAGCATCTTCGTTTTTCACGGTGACAACTTCGTCGTATATTTGGGTATCCAACGTTTCCGGCACGAAACCGGCGCCCAACCCTTGAATTTTGTGCGATCCGGCGCGGCCTTCCGACAAGATGGGCGAATCGGCCGGCTCGACCGCAATGACTTTGATCTTGGGATTTTGGAATTTCAAATAGTCACCCGCGCCGGTAATCGTTCCGCCCGTGCCGATACCCGCGACAAAAATATCCACCTTGCCGTTCGTGTCTTGCCAGATTTCGGGTCCCGTCGTTTCTTTGTGGATGCGCGGGTTGGCCGGATTGACGAATTGCGCGGGAATAAAAGAATTCGGCGTTGCGGCGGCCAGCTCTTCCGCCTTGGCAATCGCCCCTTTCATGCCTTTCGCGCCTTCGGTCAGCACCAGTTCGGCGCCGTAGGCCACCAGCAATTTGCGGCGCTCGACGCTCATCGTCTCCGGCATGGTGAGGATGACGCGATAC
>JAITBX010000150.1 GCA_031283405.1 Burkholderiales bacterium
GGCGCCGCGCGGCCAATGCCGGCGGTGCGGGCGATGATGCTCATGCCCCTGGGGTATTCGAGCTGGTCCATCGCCTCTTTCAGCTCGGCGCGGTCGTCGCCCTCGATGCGGCGGCTCACGCCGCCGCCGCGCGGGTTGTTGGGCATCAGGACGAGATAACGTCCGGCCAGCGAAATGTAAGTGGTGAGCGCCGCGCCTTTGTTGCCGCGTTCGTCCTTGTCCACTTGAATGATGAGTTCCTGACCTTCGCGCAGATGATCTTGAATACGGCCTTCGTGAATCCCGATCGACTGGCGCGAGATTTCCTTGAAGGGAAGAAAGCCGTGGCGCTCGGCGCCGTAATCAACGAAGCACGCTTCCAGCGACGGCTCGACGCGAGTGACGACGCCTTTGTAAATGTTCGATTTCCGTTGTTCCTTGGAGGCCGATTCGATATCGAGGTCGATGAGTTTTTGTCCATCGACGATGGCGACCCGCAGCTCTTCGGCCTGGGTGGCGTTGAATAACATTCTTTTCATAGTTTTCAGTCCTGGTTTGCGCTTTGCGCACCAAGGCTGGCGACAGGCTCACAGCGTTTCTTGCGTTATGGGCAAGCGCTGCGGAATCAGGCGCGGCACTCCGGTCAACACCGGAGAAAAGAGAAGATGCCGGATCGCGTTAAAGCGCGTCCGGCCGGCGGCGGCAAATCGGAAAAAACGTTGCGGCAAAAAACATCATCGTTGACACACCGATCATCATCCTTGCGGATGGCTTCCTTTTCGTTCGTCAGCGCCCCAACCAACGGGCGCGTGGGCGATGCCTTTGATTTGCAGCGCGGCCTTTCGGCGGCGGCTGGGCGTCGGCATCGCAGCCTTGTATCTCTCGTGCCGCGCAAATTCACTGTGGCCGAAACCTCGGCGCGGAAATGCGCGTATTTATCTGTTCCTTCGGAAGTCTTTCACATGCCCGGCGGGCGGACTTTGCGAGGGCGGCATTCCTGCGGTTACGGCGACGACATCGCGGTCGTCTTCTGCGGCATGACCCGGCTCGCTTCACATCCCATGCTCCGGCGTGCGGAGTTTCGCAAAGAATCCTGATGCGCCGGCTGGCACTGCTCCAAGGCTTCCTTTAATATCGCACTTTTGCATCCGGCCACGGAATCCCAAAGCGGGATTCGGGTGGGATGCGCGGCGCGCGATGCGCCGCAACCTTCGACATGGGCGGGCAAGTCCGGTTTTCCGGAGAGGCGGGGGGGAAATGTTTTCTGCATTCCACTGTTGCCGTTTGCCGCATTTGATGCCGAGGTCAGCCGATGATTATAAAGGAATGAAGGACTTAATCAAGGAATTTGTGAAATATCTTGAAATTGACGAAACCGCCGACGGGCAGCGGCTCGACAATTTCCTGATAAAAACGCTCAAAGGCGTGCCGAAAAGCCACGTCTATCGAATCGTGCGCTCCGGCGAGGTGCGGATTAACGGCGGCAGGGCGCAGCCGTCGGATCATCTGGCGGCGGGCGACATCGTTCGCATTCCGCCGGTGCGCGCGTCGGCAAAGTTGTCGCCTGACGCCGAAACGCGCCGTCTGCCGGCCTCACGCAGCACCTGCGTCATACCGGTGTTGTACGAGGACGAATGGCTGCTGGCGGTGGACAAGCCCGCCGGATTGGCGGTGCATGGCGGCAGCGGCGTGTCGTTCGGGGCGGTTGAGCAGTTGCGGGCGCAGCGCCCGGAGCTGCGCTTTCTGGAGCTGGTTCACCGGCTCGACCGCGAAACGTCGGGCGTGCTGCTGCTGGCGAAAAAGCGGTCGGCGTTGACGGCGCTGCACGCCGCTTGGCGCGATGGCGCGGTGGATAAGCGTTATGACGTGCTGGTTCGCGGCCACTGGCCGGATGCCAAGCGGAAGGTGCAAGTGCCGCTGACGCGCTTTCTGACGGCGGAGGGCGAACGGCGGGTGCGCGCCGACGACGACGGGCAGGAGGCGATCACCGTTTTTTACCGGCAACAAGTGTGGTCGAATCTTGCTCCCCCGCTATCGCTGCTGGAAGCGGAATTGCAAACCGGCAGAACGCATCAAATTAGAGTGCATTTGACGCATCTTGGCTACCCGTTGTCCGGAGATGACAAGTACGGAGATTTTGCCTGGAATCGGGCGCTGGCGAAGACGGGGCTGCGCCGGATGTTTTTGCACGCGCGCAAGCTGGGCTTTTTGCATCCGGCGACCGGCGAGTGGCTGGAAATCGAAGCGCCGCTTCCCGAAGCGCTGCGGGCGTTTCTCGATCAACTGGGAGAGGGTTGACCGTAGAGACGCCCCCCTTTGTCACTTCGTCATTCTGCGCGAAGCGAAGCGGAGTCGCAGAATCCATGTCGCTTTTCTCTGGATTCTGCGACTTCGCGCAGAATGACGGCAATAAAAACAGATTGCGGTGTCGAAATGAAAAGGGCTGCGTGCATGACGGCGAGGAGCGGCGCCTTGGGTTTGGACGGAAGAAGGCGTAGGGGCGGCTTGGAGTCGCCCGAATATTTTTGTGCCCCTTGAGACGAAAAAGCATCTAATATGTATGAATGATTCGGCAAGGATTCAGAGCGAAAGAGCGGCAAATGGAAGAAAAGGAAGCGCAGAGGCAGAAAACGCAAACGTCGGAAAAATCGCGGCGTTTTCGCCTGCTGGTGTTCGATTGGGACGGCACGGTGGTCGATTCGACGGCGCCGATCGTGCGTGCCGTGCAAGCGTCGTACCGCGATTTGGGCATGGCAGTGCCCGAAGAAAAAGCGGTGCGTTACATCATCGGGCTGGAACTCGGCAAAGCGTTTTTCACACTGTCGCCGGATTTGCCGGAGCGGATCGTTGACGAATTGCTGGAGCGCTACCGTTACCACTACATGCAGGACGACGCGGCCATTCCGTTGTTCGACGGCATGCGCGCCTTGCTGGAAAGGCTCGACCGCGAAAATTATTTTCTGGCTGTGGCTACGGGTAAATCACGTAAGGGGTTGGATCGGATGCTGCGGCAGCAAGGGCTGGCGCGACGTTTTCACGCCACCCGCTGCGCTGACGAAAGTTTCTCAAAACCTCACCCTGAAATGCTGCTTTATCTGATGGAACGGCTGAGTGTGGCGCCGGAAGAAACGCTCATGATCGGCGACACCACGCACGACCTCCAAATGGCGAAAAACGCTCGCGCTCCGTCGCTGGCGGTTTCCTGGGGCGCGCACGATAAGGAAAATTTATACAAAAACGAGCCGCTGGCGATCGTTGACTCCGTCGCGGCGCTGGACACTTGGCTGGCTGTGTACGGATAATAGCGGAGCCGCGATTTCTCAAAGCATCCCCCTCAAGCATGGAAAGACAAAATGAACACTCAAGACCCCCGCAATTCCATTCTGCACTCGCAAGTTTTCGGACAAACCGCGCCCCCGGTCGCGGTGGCTGTTGCGCCAAGCGCGGCAAATGACGGCTCTGCCGCCGTTCTGGAAAAAGTAACGCTGGCCTTTCTCGCCGAGCAGCGCCGCGCCCGCCGCTGGCGTATCTTCTTCCGGTTGATACTTCTGGCCTTCTTCCTCTTGTTTATCTTCGCCAGCTTCATGGGCGAGAGCCGCAACAAAAACTGTCTCACCGAATGCACCGCGCTGGTGCAACTGAGCGGCGAAATCTCTGCCGACAAAGACGCTAGCGCCGAGCGCATCAATTCGGCGCTGAAAGAAGCCTTTGCTTCCAAAAACGTTCGCGGCGTCATTCTCGAAATCAACAGCCCGGGCGGCAGCCCTGTGCAGGCCGGTCAGATTTACGACGAAATCAAACGGTTGCGTGAAGAACATCAAAACATTCCGCTCTACGCGGTCGTCAATGAAATGGCGGCGTCGGGCGGCTATTACGTCGCGGCGGCGTCCGACGAAATTTATGTGGACAAAGCCAGTCTGGTCGGCTCCATCGGCGTCATCATGATGAACTTCGGATTCACCGAAGCCATCCAAAAACTCGGCATCGAACAGCGCACGATGACCGCCGGTAAAAACAAGGCATTCATGGATCCGTTCAGCCCCATCAATGAAAATCAAAAAGAGCACGTGCAGAAATTGCTCGACAGCATCCATCAGCAATTCATCACCGCCGTGCGCGAAGGGCGCGGCAAACGGCTGCACGAAACGCCGGATATGTTTTCGGGACTGATCTGGAACGGCGACGAAGCCGTGACGCTGGGACTCGCCGACGGCTTGGGCACCGTGGACTCCGTCGCGCGCGACATCATCGGCGTCGATAATGTCTATGACTTCACCTATCGCCCCGACTTTTCCGAGCGGCTGGCGAAGCAACTGGGCGCGTCATTCGCCGGAGAACTATCGACGAGGCTGGGCATCGGCGTGTCGAAGATGAAATGAAGGGTAGGGTGGGCAAAGGTGAGGAACGAACCGTGCCCACCTTTCGTTCGGTGGGCACGTCGCCTTGCTCCTTTGCCCACCCTTGTATTATGGTTCCGCCTTGAAGAACAACTCAAGACAGATGGGTCGGACGCCATGCCCAAGCACATCAAAAATGGGGTCATGCAATTTGCGAAGCGTGATGGCGTCAGCGCCAATCAATTCATTGCCGTTGCCGTGGCTGAAAAATTAGGCGCAATGAAGGCAGAAGACTACTTTACCAATATCGCGGAAAAGACGGATATAGAAAGATTTCTGACCATTCAAAAAAGAAAAAATGGGTTGCCGCCGCAACCTGATGATGTGATTCCGCCTAAACTTGCCAAGCGGATGAAAGAAAAGCAGGCGTAAGATAAATTCTTTCTTCCGCGAGCGAGTGAGAGGGAAAGCGAACGTCAAAGCCGTAGGGGCACGGCGTGCCGTGCCCAGCAAAACACGGGCGACCACAGGTCGCCCCTACGTGCCTCACTCACTCCGTCAACGAAAAACGGATGACGCTGTTGCTTTCGACGTGCCGCATGGCGTCGTTGGAGAGCCAGAGATGGTTCAGGTGCGCGATGGTTTCGCTGATGGCGAAGAAGCGCTGATAGGTATCGAGGTCACGACGGAAGAGCAGGGGATAAATTTCGGCGGCGGACAACGGGTGCGGCGATGAGCGCAGAATGGCGCGCAAATCGTTGAACCGTTCTTCGTGGTGTTCGCGCAGTTGTTTGATTCGCTCGCCGATGCCGTAGAACGGCAGGCCGTGCGACGGCAGCACCAGCGTGTTTTCGGGCAGCGCCGCCAGCATTTCCAGCGAAGCAAAGAAATAAGTCAGCGGATCAGACTCCGGCTCAAACGCCCAGACGCTGACGTGCGTGCTGATTTTGGGCAGCAGCATATCGCCGGAAATCAGCACATGACTCGTCGGCGAGTAGAAAGAGACGTGTTCCGGCGCATGACCATAGCCGGTGATGATTTCCCACGGGTTTGTGTCGATATCGAGCGTCGGCTCGATGTCTTTGTTGATGCGGTGGTAACGCATCGGCATGCTGGGGACGCCGGCGCGATAGAGATTGGTTTGCGTCGCAAAAGTTTTGAGTTGCTCGGTGTCGATACCGTGGGCGCGAAACAGCGGGATGGTGGCGAGAGCGGTGAACGGCACGCCGGAGTGAAAAATGGCGTGCGCGATCAGAAATTCGGTGGCGGTCATCGACAGTGGGCAGGCAAAACGCTGCATGAGCCAATCGGCGTTGCCCAAATGGTCGGGATGGTGATGGGTCACCAGAATACGGGTAATGGGCAGATCGCGCAGGGTGGTGAGAAAGTGCCGCTCCCATAACTCTCGCGTCGCCTTGTCGCCGTAGCCGCAGTCAACCAGCACATAGCCGTCGGTATCCCGCAGCAGCCACAGATTGATATGGTCGAGCGCGAACGGCAAAGGCATGCGCAGCCATAGGACATCGGGAGCAATTTCGACGACGGCGCCGGGCGCGGGCGGCGTGGTGTGCAGGTATCTCAGCATGTTTGGGTCGTGGTGTCGTATCGGGGCTGATGATTTTCTGTGGGGTATTTTAACAATGTATGGGCGAATCGTTAAGGGGCGGGTTGCCGCGCACACTGCTGCCCGATTCATGCAAACGCGGATCAAGCCCGGCAAACGCCGCCGCCTTGCGGGAATTGGCAAACCGTCCCGAATGAATGTCGAAAGCCAACAACAAGGCAATCGTCTTCTCCCCTACGCCGTGAATAGAATCAAGCAAGTCACGCCGACACTTCAAATCCGGGTCGTTATCGATGTGCTGCCGGATGGCCGTGGTCACCTTACGCTCCTAGCGGGTCGCCGAGGGCGGCGACCCCTTCGGGAAATTCAACGGGCGGGTTTGAAACCCGCCCCTACATTTGATATCTGATGCCTGCTCCCCCTCACCACCAGCCCCTCTCCCGCAAGGGGAGAGGGGAGAGCGACTTGCAATTGAGAATGATTCTCAGTTAATATAGTTTTGTTCCGATGCCGAGGCCATGAAATGAATTGCGAGGAGCTTTTAGCCGTGCCGTCACAAAACCGTTTTTGTCGGAGGTTGAGAATGAAGGCTGCTCTCGAAGGGGCAGGCGTTTTGCCATGCCGGTAACGACGCTGGATCGTTTGCCGTTCGGCAAGCCGGCGCTCATCACGCATTTGACGGCGGGCGCGGCGCCGTTTCGCCACAAGTTGTTGGCGATGGGGCTGACGCCCGGTTGCCATGTGCGGGTGATTCGCGTGGCGCCGCTCGGCGATCCGCTGGAAATCGAGATGCGCGGTTTCCATTTGTGTTTGCGCCGTTCGGAAGCGGCGACGATTGCGGTGGAGGAATTGGCCTCATGAGGGATCACGAACATATTGCGTTGATCGGCAATCCCAACTGCGGCAAGACGACGCTGTTCAACGCGCTGACCGGCGCGCGTCAACGTGTCGGCAACTGGCCGGGGGTGACGGTCGAACGCAAGACCGGCGAGTATCGCCACGACGGCAAGAAGGTGCATGTGATCGATCTCCCCGGCACTTACGCTATCGAGAGTTCGATCGCGGGCGTTTCTCAGGATGAGTTGGTTGCGCGAAACTTTGTGTTGAACGAACACGCTCCGTTGATCGTCAACATCGTTGACGCGACCAATCTGCAACGCAATCTTTATCTGACGTTTCAACTGCTCGATTTGCGCCGCCCCATGATTGTGGTGCTGAACATGATCGACGCTGTGCGCCGCAACGGCGAAGTGATTGACATCGCGCGCTTGCAGGAGCAACTGGGCTGTCCGGTCGTCGGCGTTTCCGCCAGTCGCGGCGAAGGCATTGATGCGTTGCTGCAAACCATCGACGCGATGTTGCAACAGAAAACCGCGCCGCAACCCGCAGTATCAACACTGGGCGAAACGCAGGAAGCGGTGCTGGCGAAGATGCTGGAAGCGACGCCGCCGGAGAGTCCGCTGCGAACGATGACGCGATGGCAATTGCTGGATACGCTTCAAGCGGGATACGACGCCGCGAATGAGAGCGAAGCATGGGACGATTTCAGCGAACAAGCATTGACCCGTTGCCGTCAGGATTTGGCGGGCTGGTGCAACGGCGAAATCGACATCGCGCTGGCCGGCGCGCGCTACGATGTGATCGACGCGCTCAGCCGTGAAGTGATCGCGCGCCCGCGTCAAGCAAGCAAAACGATGACGGCGACGATCGACCGTTGGGCATTGGGGCGTATCACCGGCATTCCACTTTTTCTGCTGGCGATGTATCTGATGTTTTTGTTGGCCGTTCGCTTCGGCTCGGCCTTCATTGATTTTTTCGACATTCTGTTCGGAACGATTTTCGTTGACGGCATTCAGTTTCTTTTACAAAGCGCGAGCGCGCCGGAATGGGTGAAAGTGATTTTGTCGAACGGAGTGGGCGGCGGCATTCAGACGGTGGCGACTTTCGTGCCGGTGATTGCGGCGATGTTTTTGTGTTTGTCGTTCCTCGAAGATTCCGGTTATCTGGCGCGGGCGGCGATGGTGGTCGATCGCGGCATGCGCGTCATCGGTTTGCCGGGCAAAGCGTTTGTGCCGATGTTGATCGGCTTCGGCTGCAACGTGCCGGCGGTGATGGGAGCGCGCACGCTGGAAAGCTCGCGTGATCGTTTGATGTCGATCATGATGATCCCGTACATGTCGTGCGGCGCGCGCTTGTCGGTCTATGCGTTGATGGTGGCGGTGTTCTTTCCGGCGAACGGGCAGAACATCGTTTTTGCGCTCTACCTCGGCGGCGTCGCCGTGGCGGTGTTGACGGCGTTGGTGTTGAAACATACGCTGTTGCCGAGCGCGATTACGCCGTTCATCATGGAGTTGCCGCCGTACCGGTTGCCGACGCTGCACAACTTGCTGACGCTGACGTGTGGACGATTGAAGAGCTTCATTGTCAGCGCCGGCAAAGTGATTGTGCTGGTCGTGACGGCGCTGAGTTTTTTCAATTCGCTCGGCAAAGACGGAAGCTTCGGCAATGAAAACACCGGCAAGTCGGTGTTGTCGCATGTCGGCCAAACGATCACTCCGCTCTTCGCGCCGATGGGCATCGAAGAAAACAACTGGCCGGCAACTGTCGGCATCTTCACCGGCGTTTTCGCCAAAGAAACCATCATCGGCACATTGAATGCGTTGTATTCGCAAAACGGCGAACAGGAAAACGCACGCGCCGATAAAAACGTTAGCGCAGATTATCAACCGTTGAAGGGCATCGAAAAAGCGTTTGCCACGATTCCCGAAAACCTCAAAAGCGTAATCATCGGCAAAGCCGAAGCGGTCAACGAAGAGATTGAGCGGACAACGATCGGCCGGATTCATGCGGCGTTCGGAACGAAAGCGGCGGCGATGGCGTTTCTTATTTTTATTTTGCTGTACACGCCATGCGTGGCAACGTTGAGCGCAATCTATCGCGAAGCCGGCGTCAAGTGGATGGCGTTGTCGGCAGTGTGGACGCTCACTTCAGCCTGGATTTGCGCAACTGCGTATTACCAGATCACGCTCTTGGCAAGCGCGCCCGTCAGCGCCGGGCTGTGGCTGCTCGGTTTGGCGATAACGCTCGTTATTTTGCTTTTTGTTTTGAAAACGTTCAGTTTGCCGCAGAAGGCGTTGTCAAAATGATTTTGATGAAACTGCGCGATTACCTGCAAGAAAAACGCGCCGCCGGCCTGACCGACGTGGCGTGGCATTTCGACATTCCCGAAAGCGCGGCGCAAAGCATGCTCGAACATTGGGTGCGCAAAGGATGCGTTGCTGTTGATGTCGGCGCTTCGTGCAGCAGCGGTTGCGGCGGATGCAATCTTGGCAAAAGCGTTGGCAAAAACAGTCAAAACAAAAACGGTTGCGGCGGCGCTCCGATGATTTATCGCTGGCGAGAAGATTGCGATTCGCCATAGTTGCCAAGCGGCAGAGGGTGGCCGTAGGGGACGTCGCCCTCGGCGTCTCGATGAACGGGAGAGGGGGCGGCTCAACTCAGGATCAGCCCCACAAAGATTCGCCACCTTTGACGGCGGCTAAATTCCCGAATTAAAATCTGCGTTCAACCGCAATGGAAGGCATCATTCCGGAAATTCAAAAGCGCTCTACGTTCGTTACTGTTCTGGCGTGGATTTTTATTGTCTTGTCCGGCTTTTACACCCTGATTTCGATCTTTCAGAACATCATGATCCAAACGGTGTTTCGCAGCGCAGGCTTTTTTGATCCGGCTTCGCGGTCGCCGCCTACACCGGGTACGCCGGCATTCTTCAAATTCATGTTTGATCACATCCACTGGCTCTTTCTGTTTTTTCTGTTGCTCTTTGCATTCATGCTGATCTGCTCCATCGGGCTGCTCAAGCGCCGAAACTGGGCGCGGTTGTGTTTCATCGGTTATCTGGCGCTGGGTATCGTGTGGAATCTGGCAGGGCTTGTTATCCAATTTTTCATGTTTTCTTCCATGCGCGAGGAGTTCGCGGCAGATTCGGTGCAAGGCGTTCCAGACGAGATGACCCTCTTTTTCATTTTCTTTTTCGTAATGATGGTTATTTTTGCCATCGGGTTCAGTGTGCTGTTTGGCTGG
>JAITBX010000069.1 GCA_031283405.1 Burkholderiales bacterium
CGCTCCGACGATAGGCGCAGCGCCGGATGATGCGGTGGTCACTTGCGGCGCCGACTTTACATGCGGCACGGTAACTTGGTCGCCGAGCGATGATCCGTTCCTTGGCAATAAACAATACACCGCCGAGGTTACGCTTACCGCAAATAGCGGTCACACTTTTGATGCCGGAATGACTGCAACTATCAATGGGGGTGTTGCGACGGTTAACGTTAGCACAGACGGCAGCACGGCCACTTTGCTATATCAGTTCGCGGCGACGGGCGTTGCAACGGTGAACAGCATCACCATCCAATCACAGCCGACAGGGCTAACCTATACAGATGGTAGTAGGCTTAACTTGAGCGGCCTAGTGGTAACGCTGGCTTATAACGATGGAACCACGAAAGATGTATCAATAGCCGATTTTGGAGCGAATGGCTTAACAACGGATCCGGCAAACGGCTCGATATTGAGATCGGCGCAAAACGGCGTGGCCGTAGCGGTGATCTACAATAACAACCCAGCCATTCAGGCGGCAACATCTCCATTGATGATAGGGGCGAGGGCGGGAGGGGCGAATCTTGCTATCCCAACATTGAACCCTGCGGCGTTAATGTTGCTGGCGTTGTCTATTATGGCTGTAGCTTCGGGTATAGGCAGGCGCAGAAGATAACTGAGGGCGGCTAGATGGTTTATATGATGCCTCCTGTGCCCTGTAGTATAGCCAAGGCGCGTGGGACAGGCGCAGGAGGAACGCTTGACCCAGCCAATCTTGTCAAGGGAGCTTTCAGTCTGGTGGTCAGCCGAGATAAATTCAATGCATTCTTTACGGCATCAAGCACTTCCGGCAATGTGAAAATGGTGGCCAATCCGCACATTGCGGCTTTGGACAATCAAGAAGCGCACATCGAAATCACCCAGCAGATTCCCTACCGGAACACCATTTACAACAGCGGGTATTACGGTGATATCGGCACCAACACCTCATACAACTGGCAGTACGTCACTCCGGGCGTGGTCGTAACGGTCAAGCCGCACATCAATGAAGGCGGCAACGTCAGCATGGAAGCCGATATCGAATTCAGCGCGGCAGGGCCTCAGCCCGCAGAGGATGCGCCGCCGCCGATGACGAACCGCTCGGTTTCATCACAGTTGATGGTGCCTTCCGGCAGTACGATGGTGATCGGCGGCTTGATCCGTGACGATAAAACCACCAACGCTAACGGTATTCCGCTTCTGTCGAAAATTCCGGTGGTGGGATCGCTGTTTGGAGATCAAAGCTGGAACAATCATCGCACCGAACTGGTCATCTTCCTGACGCCGCGCGTGGTTGACAATGAAGAAACCCGCCGCTCGATCATTCAGGATTTGCGCTATCGCATGGACAATCTCGAAGGGCTTTTGTTGGACAGCAAAGCGCTGCCGATGGATCTGATCCGCCGCCAGCGCGCGCGTGAAGAAAAAGAAGACGAAAGCATGTAGTTATCAGGCATCAGGAATCAGGAATCAAAATCCCCTCTCCCCTTGCGGGAGAGGGAGACGTTGGGGCGACCGTCCCCGGTCGCCCCCGAAATTGTAGATGGGTAGAGCCGAAGGCATAAGGCATAAGGCCGAAGGACAGCCGAAGGCTGGTTCCGCGTAGCGGAATGCGGCAAAGCCGCACAAAATCCATGCTGCTCTACCCATCTACTGCCCTGATATCAACAATCCTTTACCAACAAGCCATTGACGCCACGGGTATCGCTGACTATCCTTAATCCTTTTTGGCGAACAGGCAGAGAAATATGAAATTTGAGTACAACAAAAAGACAGGGATCGGGAAACGGGCGGCCGTCGGAGCGTTTGCTGTTGTTGGGCTGGCCGGCCTGCTGGCGTTGGCCGGCTGCGCCACGACTGGCGCCGCCCCCGGCTCGGAAGCCGCAGCTTCTTCCGTAGCGCTCACCCCCGAACAGCAAATCGAAATCGTCAAAAAGCGCTCTCAAGAGCGCTGGAACGCGATGATCGCCAGGGATTACGTCAAGGCTTGGGAATACCTCTCTCCGGCCACGCGGGCGCTGGTGCCTAAAGAGCAGTATGCCGCCCACTACGCCAAGGCCGGCTTCAGAAAGGTGGAAATCAATGACGCCAAATGCGAAGAAGATGCCTGCCTCGTCCGCTTTAACCTGACCTATGACTACAAAAACTTCAAAGACGTCACCACTCCGGCGGCGGAAAAATGGATTTTTGTGGACGGCCAAGCCTGGTTCAACCCCAGGGAATAAGGTGGAGTTGCGAAAAGCAGGACGGAGGTTGCGAAAATGAGACAGTAGGAAGGCGGCGGCAGATTTTATTTGCGTCGCGGGTTTTGCAAGAAAAGGAAGTATGTAATAGAATGGCAGTGCTGTTGGGCTTAAAGTGATCACTTTAGATAGCAACTTATAGGAGTTTTCTCTATGAATACATTTAAGAAGAAAGCGCTCTTCGCCGCATTGACGGGCTTGGGCGTGATGGGCATGGTTGGATCGGCGCAAGCTGTGAACCTGAACCCGGATGGTCTGGGTCAGGCGCTGATTTATCCGTATTACACGGTTCGTGATGGTGGCGATCAGGCCAATGCGTTCAACTCGCTGATCTCGATTGTCAATTCGACGTCTTTGGGCAAGGCGGTCAAGGTGCGTGTCCTTGAAGGCAAGGCTTCGATGGAAGTTCTTGACTTCAACTTGTACTTGTCGCCGTTTGACGTTTGGACGGCTTCGTTCGTTCCGATGGGCGATGGCGGCGGTCTGATCACGACAGACAATTCGTGCACCTCGCCGGCGATTCCGGCAGGCGGCGTGGCGTTCAGAAACTACGCATACACCGGCACCAATCAAGACTTGGCGGATCAAACGCTGAACCGCACCAAGGAAGGTTATGTTGAGCTGATCGAAATGGCCGACATTCCGCTGCTGGATAAGAATGGACAATCTAATGCCACGCTGGCGAATATCACGCACGTCAACGGCGTGCCGAAGGATTGCTCGAAGATCATCGACAATGGTACCCGTCCCGCTTGGGTTGATAATGACTTGGATACGGGCACGGGTGGTTTGTTCGGCGGCATGACGCTGATCAATCCGACTGAAGCGCAAGGCGTGGCGTTTGAAGCAGTCGCGTTGGATGGCTTCTTTAGCGCTCCTCCGCTGGCTGCCACGTTTTCACAGCAAGCCAAAATCTGGGACGTTGGAGGGAGTGTGTTGCCGAACTTGGCTGACGTGACGCCGAAGATTTCGACCGTTGTTGACGGCACGTACGCCTATATCTCGCAGTGGGATGCAAGCAGCGAAGCCGATGCAGTTTCGGCGGTGCTGATGAACCTGACGGCGTACAACGAGTTTGTATTGGATGCCACTACAGCGTCGAAGACCGACTGGGTCATCACCTTCCCGACCAAGCGGCACTACTATGAGCAGCCTGATGCGGCGACCCATATCAGAGCATTGAAAAACGCAGGCTCCGATAGACAGCTCTTCCAACGCACCTTTATCGCAACAGGCGCTTGTGATGATGTAGGTATTTCCATGCATGATCGTGAAGAAGCCACCGTCGCTCAGGTGGGAGACTTCTCGCCGACGCCGCCGCAAGGAGCAGGAACGGCGCTGTGCTGGGAAGCCAATGTCGTGAGCTTCGGCAGTAGTGCTGCCAAGGCGGCATCGCTCTTCCATGCTGAAAACAGAGTCGCGGTCGGCACGAACAATTATGAGAACGGCTGGGCATCTTTCACGTTCGCTCCGAACCTTGCCTCCACTTATCACTATCTGGTCGCCAGCGGCGATACGGATGTGATTAGCTTCGTAGCAGGCGCTCCGGTGGTTAGGAGTGGTGTTGCGGGCGTTCAGTACGACGGTCTGCCGATGGTTGGATTTGCTGTTCAGCAGTTCAACAACGGTACGCTCTCGAATAATGGCCTGAATGTTTGGGCAACCTACGATGGTCGTATCGCTCATCGCTTCAGCAAGAGCATCAACTAATCGAAACATTTCTTGTTTTGATGAGAAACGGGAGCTTCGGCTCCCGTTTTTTCTTGCCTTGCGCGGGCGCTCCTACACCCTCCGCATACCCTTTCTCTCTTTCCGTAGGGGTGGCATCCTGCCGCCCGTCAGATCAAATCCCTCTCCCCTTGTGGCGCTTCGACAAGCTCAGCATGCGCGGAAGGGGCACGGTTCGCTCCTTCCCCCTTTGGGGGAAGGTTGGGATGGGGGCGTAGGGGCGACCGTCCTCGGTCGCCCGTTCTGCGTTTCATATTTCTCCTGCGCGGCCATTGGCGCGATCCCGCCTTTGCTGTACAAGCCCCCCGCCCGGCTTCGGCGGGCGACCCCTTTCAAAAGGGGTCTTCCCAACTCGCCTGAGCGGGCGGCAAAATGCCGCCCCTACGGCTCAGGAATCAGGCATCGACGCTTGACAAAATGTCGTGAATTCTGTACATTTTTCCCATGAAAACAATCCTCTTCATGGGCGACAGCCGCGAGCGTATCCGGGATTTTCCGGTAGCGGCGCGGTACGCCATAGGACGTGAACTTTTTCGTGTACAGCAAGGGCTTGATCCGCTGGACTGGAAACCCATGAAGGAAGTTGGCGCCGGTGCGCGAAGTGTGCGTGCATACTGGTGGACGGTTTCGCGTGTTCTACGTTACCAACATTGGCAACGCCTTGTATGTACTGCATGCCTTCCAGAAAAAGACGCCGAGGGCAAGCTCGAAAGATATTGCTTTGGGGCGGGAACGCTTCAAACAAATTGGAGAATGAAATGAAAGAAAAAATAACCGTTAGCTGCGGCAATGTGTTCGAGGATTTGGGCTTTCCTCCGGATGAAGCAGCGGCCATGCTGGCTCGTGAAACGTTGCTGATCGAGCTTGAAAAAGAATTGCGCAAGCGCGGCAAGAAACAGCAGGAATTGGCTGATGAATTGGGTGTGTCTCGTACACGCATTTCAGAAGTCATGCACAGAAAAGCGGATCGTTTCAGCGTGGACAAGCTGGTGAGTCTGTTGCACCGCGCCGGCAAGCGCGTGGAGCTTCGCGTTCGTTGAGCAAGCAAAAAACTATTGCAACGTCGAAACGAAAAAGGCTGCGCAAATGATCTCGTAGGGGCGGCATCCTGTCGCCCGTCAGATCAAACTCCTCTCCCCTTGTGGCGCTTCGACAAGCTCAGCATGCGCGGAAGGGGCACGGTTCGCTCCTTCCCCCTCTTGGGGAAAGTTGGGATGGGGGCGTAACCGCAGAAATTGAGAAGCCGTCTGAAAAACTATCTCTTCACCCGTTATAATCGTGAGCGTCCGCATTCGGCGCTTGACGGAAGAACGCCGGATATGGCTTACTTTAACCAACCGCTGCAAAATACCGCAGCTTGACCGTAGAGGTTCCACTTATCTTTTGCTGAAAACTGTCCAAAGAAACGGAGCCACTTCTGAGCGAAACACAAGGCTGATCCCGCTACGCGGAACCAGCCTTCGGCCTTGTCGCTGCGCCCGCCCGCAACCTATGCAACCCATACGGAATTGGGAGCGCGATGTTTGCTTTTCCCACAAATTACGCAACATTACAGCAAACTGATATCGGAAGCCGCGCGCGGCAATACCCCCACGAGCAAAAAAGGTTATAATTAAAAAGTATTTTAAAATTATTATCCGAAAAGGAGACGGTTATGCCCCCATTTCTCACCCATTTGACCCTGCCGGTCATGGGCGCGCTTCTCATCGCAGCGGCGCCGATAGCGCAAGCGGCAACGGTATCGTACACCGATTCGCACTCTGCGACGGTGACGTACAGCGATCCGGAATGCACTGCTTTTTCGTTGGATGGATCAGCAGCGCCTTCTTACGTTCTGAAATGCACGAGCGGCGGCGGGTCGGTGACAGGCGCGCCCACGAATTGCACGATCTCCTCCAATCCCGCCAGTTTGACCAGCGGCGGTGGAACGTTTTCGCTGACAGCCGCGTGTGGCAATATCAATGGCAACACGGTTTACACGTGGACATGTCCCACCAGCGACACATGCACTTCTACTGCCGGCATTACGACGTCTGACACCTTGCCTTTGAACGATACCGCCGCCGGCAAGAATTACACCTACACGATGACAGCCTGCAACGGCAGCTCTTGTGCTTCTCCCGTTACGAAAACCGTCATCGTGCCATCGCCAACGCAAGTCACGCCGACATGCACTAACGCAACGGCGACCCCGAACCCGAACCCGCTAACAAGCAGCGGGGGAACGGTTGCGCTGGCGGCAACATGCCAGAACGCCGCGACCTACTCGTGGACGCGCACGCCTGCCGGCGGCTCAGCTATTCCGGCGCAAAGCAGCACGACGGATAATGCGCCGCAGAATACCGGATCCAGCGACCAGTCGTACTCTTGGACGGTGACCGCCTGCAACGGCGCGTCGAATTGCACTACCCGCACTACGAATAGCGTGACGGTGCCGGCAGTCGCAGCGCCGCCCGTAGCCGGCTGCCCCACCCCGCTGACTCTTTCGTGGGCATCGGGCAGCATGGTAACAGGCACCCCCGGAGCATCGAGCCCCGTCGTGGCGAAGATCACGATTCCCTCGGGGGTCGCATCGGGGCTTGGCTCGTTCACTGTCTATGAGCTGAACGCGAGCTTGCCGACGCGGAAATACACTATATCGACGACGCCTTGCGATGAGTCGGCAGCGGTGTTGGCCGTAGGATACGCCACCAACCCACGTGTGAATTTTGCGACGATAACCAACCCCTACGGCTATCCGGCGTTGCTGGGCGGGGGGACGTATTACTTCAATCTCTGGAACAAGAATGAAAGCGGCGCCCTCACATGCTCAAGCGGGACTTGCGGCGTGAAAATATCATTGGGAACGCCTTGATAATGGCGCATAGCGCGTAGGTTGGGGTGAGCGAACAACGCGAACCCCAACGGGGCGATGCAACCGATGTCGAAGCTGTTACACCTGCTACAACGACCAGACGCATGCGACCAAAAAAATACCCCGCGAAAGCGGGGTATTTTCATTCCGGCATAGGTTGCGGGTGAGCGTAGCGAACCCCAACGGGTCGATGCCGTAACGAGCGAAGCGAGCCACAGCGCTACACCTTTGTACCTAGCGTGGCAGGTACGAAAATTGCACCATTTGAAACGCTGCTCCGTTGGGGTTCGCTACGCTCACCCACAACCTATAAGCAAGCGTAGGATGGGTAGAGCGAAGCACAAGGCCGAAGGCTGGTTCCGCGTAGCGGAATGCGGCAAAGCCGCACAAAACCCATGCTGAGGCGTTGCGTGAGCCACGCGTTCGGACGACGAACCACATCTTTTCCTCTTACACAAGCGCTATCGCCCTTGTGAACCTCCGCCGCATGGGTATCGCTTCGCTCAACCCATCCTACAATTCTAGGCAACGGCGAGTCAGGCAGCGGTGCGGTGTTCTTCGGCATAGTGCAACCAGAAGTGATGGCGTTGCGCATAGGGGTCGCCGACGTAAGGGTGGCACACTCGCTCCACCTTTTCCAGCAGGGCGCGGTCGGCCAGAACAGCACGACGCAGGTCGACCCAGTCACGCCACCGACCGCGAGAGATCACGTCGTCGATGGCGGCGAGGGTGAAACGCTGATGGTTGAGATGACGATGAAGCATGGCGGAGGATACGCTTTTACGATTGTTGACAACATATCTTGCGCGAGTAACAGCTAAAAAGCGACGTTCTTTTGCGATTCTTGCGACGTATCCAACGTAATCTAATAAAATACGCTACAACAAGTTTTCCAGCCCCCTTGCGGGAAAGAGGCAGGGGCGAGGGGGAATTCGCATAGGTAACAGGCAAGCAAAATGCTTCCTCTTCGGCGTTGCCGATACGAGACTTGCTTGCGCTAATCTATGGGCTTATGTGACGCATCATGTTTTTGAAAGAAGGAAAGATAAAGATGAAAGATACGTTTTGCAATAATAGACTTGGCCGGAAGCTGATGGTTGGGCTCGCCGGTGTTTTTCTGATGATGCTTGGCCAAGGACTGTGGGCACAGGAAAAAGCCGATGATCCTTTGCTTGCCAAGAATGATTGGGCAGAGATACGCAAGAGCGATTTTGAGACGGCGATTTCGCGTTATCCGGATAAGATGAAAAAGCGGCTTGTCTCCGATCAGAAAACGATCATCAAAATTCTGTCGCTCCTTTTGCGGGACAAGACGCTGGCGGCACAGGCGCGCGCCGAAAAACTGGATCAGGAACCAAAAGCGAAAGCCTGGCTGGCGCAAGAGAACAACAAGCTCTACGCCAGACTGCAAGTTGACAAGATCGAGAAGGAAGCCGGCGAAGCGTGGGCGAAGAAGGAAGCGGAGTATGCGGCGCGCGCGCCGGAAATTTATCTCGCCAACAAGAAAAAATATGAGATACCGGAACAAGTCAAGGCGTCGCACATTCTCATTGCGCTCGACAAGCACAGCAAGGAGGATGGACTCAAGCTGGCGCAGGAGATCAAGGCGAAAATTGCGGCGGGAGAAGATTTCGGAAAGGCGGCGGAACAGTATTCCGAGGACAAAGGGTCGGCGGGCAAAAATGGGGCGCTGGGATGGTTTGCTTCTGAGCAGATGGTTCCCGAATTTTCCAAAGCTGCTTTTGCGCTCAAAAAGGCGGGAGATGTGAGCGAGCCGGTGTTGTCGAAGTTCGGCTGGCATTTGATTCTTCTCGAAGATAAAAAGGAAGCCAGCGTGCGTCCTTTTGAAGAGGTCAAAAAAGACATCATGGAGGAGCAGAAGCAAAAGTTCGTTCAGGATATTGTGAACAAGGAGCTGGCAGAAGTAGAGGGCGGCCCCACGACGGTTCTCAATGAGAAGGAGATCGACGCTTTGTACGTTGTGCCGCCTTCACAAGAAGAGATCAATGAGTTGGTTAAAAAAACAATGAGCGGCAAAAAAGAGAAAAGCGAGAAGGAATGACATTGTGTGAGGGCGGGTTTGAAACCCGCCCCACGGCGGCCTAGGGGCGTAGGTTGTGGGTGAGCCTTTAGTCGCGAGCGAAGCGTGGCAGGAAACGAGCCAGAACGCCGTATCTTTGTACGTCCCGACACGTCGTTTCGGCAGGTGTGAAAGTGCGGTATTTGATGCGTCGCTTCGCTGGGGTTTGTTCCGCGCATCTGCAACCTATGTGCTTCGCGTCCCCCTTGACGCTATGTAATCCATGGCTTACACTTGTTGTATGTCTAAAGTTGTCAAATCTGATGAGTTCAATACTTGGTTATCGTCAGTTTTGGATAAGGTGGCGCACTCCCGGATTCTCGCTCGTATTCGCAATGCGGAATTAGGCAATTTGGGCGACTGGAAATTCTTGCGCGATGGCATTAGCGAGATGCGCATTGATGTTGGCGCAGGTTATCGTCTTTATTTCACGTGACGAGGCAATCAAATCATTGTTTTGTTATGCGGTGGTGACAAGAGCGCTCAAAAAAGCGATATCAAACGGGCGATTGAGCTGGCGCAAAGTTGGAAGGAGTAAACCATGGAAAAAATTCCGAAAGGCTTCAGCCGCTGGGATGTCGTTGAGTATCTCAAAACAGATGAAGACATACAGGGCTATCTGGATTCTTGTTTTGAAGAAGATCCCGGCGACGGAAGTCTCATTCGCGCGGCGCTTGGCGATATTGCCCGCGCGCGCGGGATGGCGCAACTTGCCCGCGATACGGGTTTGGCGAGAGAGGGGCTTTACAAAGCGCTTTCCGCCGAGGGAAACCCTGAGTTTTCTACGGTGATGAGAGTCATTCAGGCGCTTGGATTAAAGCTGCATGTCGGAGCAGGCCACGCCATACCTACGAGCCGATGATTGGCGTGACTTAACTTCGACCATGTTGAAAATGTGCAACAGCCTGCTGAAAAACCGGAGCTTGATAAAGTCTCTGGTGGTACGCGAGATCGTGGGGCGTTATCGCGGCTCGGTCATGGGTGTGTTGTGGTCGTTCTTTCTGCCGGTGTTGATGCTGGCCGTTTACACTTTCGTTTTCAGCGTGATTTTCAAGGCGCGATGGAACACCGGCAGCGATTCAAAAACGGAATTTGCCTTGATTCTGTTCGCGGGGCTTCTGGTGTTCAATTTTTTTTCCGAGTGCGTCAACCGCGCCCCTGGTTTGGTTCTGGCCAACACGAGTTACGTCAAGAAAGTTGTTTTTCCGCTGGAGATTTTGCCGGTGGTGACACTGGGAACGGCGCTGTTTCATTGCGGCGTCGGCCTCTTGGCGTGGCTTCTTTTTTATGTGATTTTCTTCGGCGCGCCGCCGCCGACCGCGCTGCTCTTTCCGATCGTTTTGTTGCCGCTGCTTTTTCTGACGGCGGGAATCAGTTGGTTGCTGGCTTCGCTGGGCGTTTTTTTGCGAGATGTCGCGCAAGTGGCCAGCGTTGCCACGACGGTGTTGATGTTTTTGTCGCCGATTTTTTATCCGTCGTCAGCGCTTCCCGAAAGTTTTAAAAAAGTATTGTTGTTGAATCCGCTGGCTTTGATTATCGAGCAGACGCGGGATGTTTTGATTTTTGGAAAAGCGCCGGCTTGGGGCGTGTATTTCATGTCGTTGCTGGGCAGCCTCATTGTCGCCGGCTTGGGTTACGCCTGGTTCCAGAAGACGCGAAAGGGGTTCGCCGATGTCCTCTGACGTGTCGATCAAAGTCGAACACCTGAGCAAGTGCTACCAGATTTACGGGCAGCCGCGCGATCGTTTGCTGCAAATGCTGATGCGCGGACGGCGGCAATATTTTCAGGAATTTTGGGCGTTGCGCGATATTTCGTTTGAAGTTCGGTGCGGCGAAACCATCGGGATCATCGGGCGTAACGGCAGCGGCAAATCAACTTTGCTGCAACTGATTTGCGGAACGTTGACGCCCACCGAAGGAACGACAGAGACGAAGGGCAGAGTCGCGGCGTTGCTGGAATTGGGCGCGGGCTTCAACCCCGAATTCACCGGACGGGAAAATGTTTATCTCGCCGCCGGTTTGTATGGGCTGAGCCGCGAAGAAATCGATGCGCGCTTCAAGAGCATCTGCGATTTTGCAGACGTCGGCGAATTTGTCGAACAGCCGGTGAAAACCTACTCCAGCGGGATGTTCGTGCGTTTGGCTTTTGCGGTGGTCGCGCACGTTGACGCGGATATTTTGGTGATCGACGAAGCGCTGTCGGTCGGCGACGCTTATTTCGTTCAGAAGTGCATGCGTTTCCTGCGGCACTTCATGGAACGGGGAACACTGCTTTTTTGCACGCACGATATCGGCGCGGTGATCAATCTGTGCAAAAAAGCGATCTGGCTGGATCGCGGCAAGATGATGATGATGGATACGCCGCGAAAAGTTTCCGAGCTTTATCACGCTGCGTTGTACGCCACTTCCGATGCTCAGCCGGCGCGGCCTGAAACGGCTGCGGAGACGATGAGCGACCAGGAGGCGTCGCCATCAACAGACGACGAGGAATATCACGATGCGCGCGAGCCGCTCATCAATGCGTCGAATCTTCGCAACGAGATGGAAGTTGTGCAGTTTGATCCCGACCGTCCCGGTTTTGGCGTGGGAGGCGCAAAAATTGTTTCGGCGCGTCTCCTCGATAAAAGCGGAAGGCCATTGACGTGGGTGGTGGGAGGCAAAGAAGTCGTTTTAGAGATTCGCGCTCAAGCGAATCAAGAGTTGTTGCGGCCTATCATCGGTTTTCTTTTCCGCGATCGGCTGGGGCAGACCCTGTTTTCCGACAACACCTATCTTTCTTACCGATTCAGGGAGCCGCAAGCGCGTTCGGGCGAGATGTTGACGGCGCGTTTCGAGTTTCGCTTGCCGGTGATGCCGAGCGGCAATTACAGCATCACGGTGTCTATTGCCGATGGCACTCAGGAGAAGAATGTTCAACACCATTGGGTGCACGACGCGCTAATCATCAATGTGCACGCCAGCATCGTTTGTCACGGCTTGATCGGTGTGCCGATGAAAAAAATCCTTTTGGGGAAAGAGTGATGCCGGATACAAAAGCCTCATCAACCCTCGATTTCACCGGCGAACGATTCGTTCCGGGCATTCCCGGCGAGATCGTCTATGAGCATTGGCATCGCTATGCTTTCGCGCAAACGCTGGCGCGCGGGCGGCGCGTGCTCGATGTCGCTTGCGGCGAAGGTTATGGCAGCGCGCTGTTGGCGGCGAGCGCGGCATCGGTGGTCGGCATCGACGTGAGCGATGAAGCGGTACGGCATGCGTCGGCAAACTATGGCGCGCATTCCAATCTGCGTTTTTTGCAAGCGTCTGCCGCCTCGCTGCCGCTGGAAGATCGTAGTGTTGACGTGATCGTTTCTTTTGAGACGATCGAACATTTGCCGCAAGCGTTGCAAGCGTCGATGATCGAAGGGTTTGCGCGGGTGCTGGCGCCGGACGGCATGTTGATTCTGTCGTCGCCCAACCGCCCTGAGTATTCGCCGCCAGGAGCGCCGCCCAATCCGTTTCATGTTTGCGAATTGGATCGGAAAGAATTGGAAGTGCTGCTGAGGCCGTTTTTCCCGTCGCAGGTGTGGTTGTCGCAGCGATTGTGGTTCGGCTCGACGCTTTGGCGCGAGCCGATTTCGACGAGCGGAGCGATGGAAGCGCAAGCGTGGCAGCAGCAGAAAGACGGCGAAATCGCGGCGGCGAAACTGCCGGCGGCAAAGTATTTCATCGTGGTTGCGGCGCGGGATGAACGGGCAGCGCCTCCGTCGGTTTCTGAGTTGTCGCTGTTTTCGGATGTCGGCGAAGAAGAATTGAAGCGGCTTTATTTTCAGGCGGCGGAAGTGTTGCGGCTCGACAAGCTGGCGACGAAGCAGCAAAAGATTTTGGAAGAGCGGACGACGCGGCTTCAATCGCTGGAGATAACGCTTGCGCAACACAAGGAAGAAACCAGGTTGCTGGGAAACGCTTTACAAGAAAAAGAAACGCTCTTGCGTTATCGGGAAAGTTTGAAGGGTTGGTTGCGCTTTCCGCTCTCGCGTTTGCGGCGGCGTTTTTCCGGCGCTGCCAAAAGCGATTCCGCGAATGAGTAAAGCGATTTTGCAAAAACCGCTGATGCCCATCGGCGTGGACATCATCGTGCCGGTGTATAACGCGGCGGCGGATGTAGCGCAATGCGTCGCTTCCGTTCTGGAAAAAACTTCCGGTGATTATCGTTTGATTTTGATCGACGACGCCTCGCCGTCTCCCGACATCGTTCCTTTGTTTGCGCGCTGGCAACACGAAAACGTTCCGCAACGGCTGTTGCTTCGTAATGAAGTCAATCTCGGTTTCACGGGAACGGCCAATCGGGGAATGAAACTTTCGCAGCAGGCGAACCCGCCCCGCGATGTGGTGTTGCTCAACTCCGATACGATCGTCACGACAGGTTGGCTGGAAGCATTGCAGTGCTGCGCTTATTCGGATAAGCTCATCGGAACGGTGACGCCGTTTTCCAACAATGCCGAGATTTGTTCTTATCCCCGCTTTTGCAGGGACAACGGTTGGTCGGAAGGAAAAGACCCTGAGTCGATTCGCGCCGCATTGAGCCGCGCCGCAGTGCCGTCGTATCCCGACATTCCGACGGGCGTCGGTTTTTGTTTTTACATCAAACGTGCGTTGCTCGATAGCATCGGCTTTTTTGATGAAGTGTTCGGTGCCGGTTATGGCGAAGAAAACGATTTTTGTTTGCGCGCGGCCAAAGCGGGGTTTCGCAATGTGTTGTGCGACGACGCTTTCGTCGTGCATCTCGGCGAACGTTCGTTTGAAGGAAAGAAACGGGAATTGGGCGAGCGCAACATGGCGGTGTTGCTCGGCAAGTACCCCGAGTATTTGAACCTTGTCGGCGAGTTCATCGCGCGCGATCCGCTCAGATCCATTCGGGCAGCGGCGCAACTGGAAGAGGACAAGGCGCGCATTTCCGCGCAGGCCGTGCTGCATCTTTTTCATGCGCACGGCGGTGGCACCGAGCTTCACGCGCGGTGGTTGATCGAACACGCGCCGCCGGGGTGGCGACATTACATCGCCGTTGTCGATGGCGCGCAGTGGCACGTCGAGTTGGCGATGAAAGATAGCGGAGAAACAGCCACGATGTGCGTGACGCGCCGCGACGATGAATCGTGGGAATCGTTCATCGAACAGTTGTGCGGAACTTTGGGCATCGGCCTCATCCATGCGCACAATATTTCCGGTTGCCGCGAAGGCATTTTATCGACGCTGCCGAAACTGTCGATTCCTTACGGCTATACGATTCACGATCTCAGCTTTGCTTGTCCGACGATTACGTTTTTGGGCGTTGACGAGCGGTATTGCAGCGCGCAAACGGAAGCGGAAGTTTGTCAGCAATGTCTCCGACAGCAAAAACCATTTTCACACACTGATATTGCGACGTGGCGGCGGGCGCATCACGCTTTTGCGCAAAAGGCGAGCTTTATCATTGCGCCGTCGCGCTGGGCAAAGCAAACGTTTGAGCGCTATTTTCCGGGCATCGCCGTGAAGCAAATCGCGCACGCGATTCCGCTTAACTCTGCTCCTTCCCGAAACTTGAGCGCGTTGATGTTTGCGGATAGTTCGAGGCCGACGGTGGCGGTGTTGGGCGCGGTGGGGCCGGACAAAGGTTCGCGTCGTTTGGAACGCTTGGCGGCGTTGGCGAAAGAGAAAAATGCGGCAGTGCGTTTTGTTTTGATCGGTTATCTCGATCGTCAGCACGGCCCGTGGCAAAGCGATGATGGACGTTTGCTGATACACGGGCGTTATGCGTCCAACGATTTGCCGACGCTGATGAATTATTACGATGTGAAACTGGTACTCTATCCTTCGGCGGGGCCGGAAACGTTTTGCTATACGCTGTCCGAAACGTGGCAAGCGGGTCGGCCTGCGTTGGCGCCGGCGTTCGGCGCTTTGTCCGAGCGCATGCAGGAGCATGGCGCCGGATGGATCATGAGTGATGAAGAGTGGGCGGACGAAGCGCTGATGTTGCAGCGGATATTGGCGATTCTCGATCCTGCCGCGCAGGCGGCGTTGCGGGAAAAAGCGGTGCGCGCGCAAAGCGTGGTGTTACCGGCGATGAATGAGATGGTGGCGGCGACGGTCGCGTGTTATACACAAGCGCTCGCAACAACGCTCGCTGCTGCTGAAAGGCCGACTTTCCCGGAGGCCAGGGTGCGTGATGCGTTGGGTTATGTGGCAACATCGGCGACAACGCCGCCGGCAAGCCGCGAAGCGGAGAAGGCATCGCAACATTGGACGGCGCGTTTTCGCCAAACGTTGGCGGGGCGCGCGTTGCGTGCGCTGTTGCCACCGATAGTGGTTGATGTGTTGAAGAAAATA
>JAITBX010000096.1 GCA_031283405.1 Burkholderiales bacterium
TCTCGCGGAAGAGGAAAACTCCCTTCCCCTTTGGGGAAGGGTTGGGGTAGGGGCCTAGTGGGGAGGAGGGCGTCCCCTACGAAACGAAAGATTTCCACAGCCGCAACACCGCAATCATCGCAATCAGCGCATAAACAATCGCCAGAAGATCGTCGAGCATCACGCCGAAACCGTTTTTCATTCGGGTGTCGAAGTAACGAATCGGCGGCGGCTTCAGAATGTCGAAGAATCGGAACAGCACAAACGCCAGCACGATTTGCTGCCATGAGAAGTCGGTGAAAAAAAGCAGCAACACAAAGGCGGCAATTTCGTCGATGACGATTCCGCTGTGGTCAGGCTCATTCAAACGTTTGCCGGCGATCTGCGCCGCCCATGTGCCGACGGCGATGAGCAGCACGGTGGCGATGAGGTAAAGCGCGTCGTTGTGCAACGCATGCAGGAGCAGCGCGATGGGAACGGCGGGCAGCGTTCCCCACGTTCCGGGCATGCCCGGCAAAAGACCGCTGCCGAAACCGAGCGCGATGAAATGCGCCGGATGTTTGAAGATAAAACCGGAAGGAATGGGATCGCGTTTGCTCATGTTGAAAAATTCATGGTGAAAGTTGTTTCGGAAAATACGGGTTTAGTCATCGTTGCATTCTGCTACCCGCAAAGACCCCCTTTGAAAAAGGGGCTTCTCTTTTCGTGTGGTTTGCGTTCCTTCATGGCGGATAATCATTCGAGAAAATGATTGTAAGCGGCGGGCAACGTCGGCAAGGGTTGACGTTGTTCGTCGAAAACGATGAGGCCGGGCTGTGTTGTGATAACGCCGATGCGCGTCAGCGGCAGCATCAATCCACGCGACAAATCGGCAAGCGCAGCGCGAGCGACGGGCGACGCAGTGAAACACAGTTCGTAATCATCGCCGCCGGCCAAAAGACAATGAAGCGCCGATGCGCGATCTGCGCTGTTCAGCAACGCTTTCAGCGCCGGATGGCAGGGCACGCGCGCCAATTCGATTTCCGCGCCGACGCCGGAAGCGTTCAGGATGTGACCCAAGTCACCGATCAGGCCGTCGGAAATGTCGAGCGCGGCGTGAGCGAGGCCGCGCAGTTTCAGGCCGAGAGCGACGCGCGGCTCCGGCATTTCGAGACGCTTGCGCAGGGCGGTCAATGTTGCCGGTTCGATCTCAATTCGATATTGCGTGGCGGGATGTTGCATGGCGGCCAGCGCCAGCGCGGCATCGCCGAGCGTGCCGGACACCCATACGTCGTCGTTCGGTTGCGCGTTGGCGCGAGTCAATGCGCTGCCGATGGGCGCTTCGCCGGCGATGGCGAGAGTGAAACTGCGTGCTCCGCGCACCGTGTCGCCGCCGACCAATGAGACGCCATAGCGTGCGGCCAGCGCGAAAAGGCCGTCGCCGAAAGCGGCGAGCCAATCGGGATCGTTGTCGGGCAGGCTGCCGGAGAGCAGCGCCCAACGCGGCACAGCGCCCATCGCCGCCATATCGGAAAGGTTGACGGCAAGGATTTTGTGGCCAAGCGCAGCAGGCGACACATCGGCGAAAAAGTGGCGGCCTTCGACCATCGTGTCGATGGCCAGCAGCAATTCATGGCCGGGCGTCACCGTGACAACAGCGGCGTCGTCGCCGACGCCAAGACGCACCGTGCCGTCGGCAGGCGGGCGATTGAAAAAACGGCGGATCAGTTCAAATTCGTTCAAGGAGGTTGCTCACGTATTGTCCGCGCTTCATCGTCCGAGCGTTCGCTTGCGAACATACTTTCGAGCTTCTTCGAAGTACGTTTCATTCGGAGGAAGGAGTTCGGATGTTGCGCCGGCAAGCAGGGCTTTCTTCAGCTCGTGTAGCAAGCGTAGGGCGGGCAAAGGCGCGCGAGTGGAAAAAGCGCGAGCCGTGCCCACCTTTCGTTTTGCAGAGAACCTACGCTTGTTACGCTCACTTTTCATCGTAAAAGATTGTTTTGGGTTGAATGATAAGTTTTGCTTGCATTTGTCAGCATGGGTTTAGCTTCGCTCTACCCATCCTACGCTCGCTATAACCGTATTGGCAAATCTGTCCCATAAACCGGTGCCGCTCTTGTCGTAAGGTATCCCGAAGAACGCTCCTCTGGTAAGGCTTTGCGCTCTGCCTAAAATATCTCTCTTGGCGTAGAACAGGTCGGCAAGGGAGGCCGCTCCGTTGTATTCGATATGGTCCACGGTGATAGTGAGATTCATCATTTGGTTGACTTATTTTCTTTCCGGCGGCGGGCTGGTGGCAATCTGATCGTATTGTTCAATCGCTCGTTTCGCTTTATCGTTCATCGCGCGAATGTCGTCAACGGTCAGATCGACTTTGCGGAAGTAGCCGACACCCTCTTCTGAGCTTGCTTTTCTGGTGGACAATCCCGCCAAACTCGCCGTCCACCAGTCAGATTTGATTTCTGTCCTTAACGTGCCGTCCGGCAATTTGGTTGTTTTGGAATACTTTCTCCACTTGCTGCTTGTTTCTCCATAAGAAACATCGTTGTACACCCACTGCCATGAGGTCTGATCGCAGACAAATTCTTCGTCCGCATACCCGGAACCAACCCGGGGAGGCGGGGGGCCTTTTCGCATGTCGATGGTGTCTATTCTGGCTTGTCCTTCTTCATTAAAGAGAGTCTTTTCCAAGCGTTGGTTGTCGATGGTCTGGAATGTGACCCATGTTTTTTTATAAACAATTTTGCCGTTTTTGCTTTCCCATGTGGACATCTTTTGATCGCTTTTTCTTTCGGTGACATAACTCAATCCCGGTCCAAACGTACCACTAATCTGAGGGTCTTCTCCCGAATAATTCCTGTAGTAACTTCTGGCCTCGTAAGTTCCCTCGATGTTCAGGCACTTATCGAGCGAACCGATATAGGAATCGACAGAATACGATGGCACGGGAAGGAGAATCCCAGGGACACAGCCGCCAAGAAACAACACAGCCATTCCCGAAAAGATGATCGTTTTAGCTTTCATCATTTTCCCTTCTCCCGATTGTTGTAGTAATCCATCTGCTCTTCGGTGACGACTTTGCCGACCGCTACATTGAGTTTGCCGACTTTGGCTGCTTTCACCCGGTTACGCAGGGTCTGTTGAACGATCCCCAACTCCTGCGCCGTGGCAGCAATCCCCTGACCGACGTTGACCCGCTTGACGGCCATTTCTTTGAACTCCGCTGTGTATTCCCGTTTCGGTATCTTCATTGACTTCTCCTTCCATGTCGTTTAGATTAACGCTTATCCTTTGGAAGGAGAAATTTCGGGGGAAGGTCAATAAGCCGCGAAGCGGCGCCATCCGCCATTTTTCTTTTGCTGCAAAGTGTTGCCAACTTTATCACCTGCAATGCTCCGTATTGAAATCGTTGGTCGGCGGATTGCGGCCTTTGGCCTTATCCGCCCTACGTTTGCTGGGATTCGCTTCGCTCATCGCCAGCCTACGCCCACCTAACACCTATTTGCCTGAAATTATAGAGGCATGGAATCACAGGGGCAACGTTACAGGCTCAATAGAATAAATTCCATGCCAAAAAGGTTGATGGCCACTGTTTTATACGGTAAAATCCCGTATATGAAAAATGTAATGGAGAGGAAAGCCATGACTGTAACTGCCAGATGCGCGGCCAGATTCGATCTGATGATGGATGCCGAAGAGAAGGATGTTATTTCCCGTGCCGCTGCGGCCATGGGGACGACGATGGCGGCTTTCGTGCGGACAGCGGCAAAGGAGAAAGCGCGGGAACTGCTGGATCGTGAATTGCGCGTCACGATGTCGGCGCGCGATTTTGAAGATTTTTCGGCGGCGCTCAATGGCTCGTTTGCTCCCAACGCGGCGCTGCAAAAAGCGATGAACAAGGCGCGGGAAATCAAGCGTGCTTGAGGAGCAAATCCTCAACCCGGCGCGCCATGATCGCCTCGCTTTTGCTTCGGGCGTTTTTGAACTGGATGATTATCTTCGCCACTTTGCGTTTCAGCAAAGCAAAAAGAAAGTGTCTGTTGTTCGCGTATTGGTTGATACTGATGCGCCAACGGCCATCCTCGGCTATTACAGTTTGAGCGCCGCTCAAGTCGATGCCGTTCAGTTGGATCATCGCGCTCAGCAAAAATTGCCGCGTTATCCTGTGCCTTGTTTTCGCATGGGACGCTTTGCGGTTGATGCGCCGCATCACGGTCGCGGCTATGGGCGGTTCCTGCTTGGCTGCGCTGTTTTGCGATGTCTGGAAGCGCGCAAGCATGTCGCGGCTTACGCGCTTTTGGTCGATGCAAAGGACGCGAAGGCCAAGGCTCTTTATGAACACTATGGTTTCATTCCATGCCGCGATCTTCCGATGGCGTTGTACCTGCCGTTGGGCGCGCAAGCTCTATAATTCCACTTTCTGCGGCATCGCCGCATCGTTTCGGGAAATGCCTGATGAGTGAGTTTCTGCAAATTCGTGGCCGTGATGCGTGTTCGGCGTTTCGGCTGTCTCGCCTGCTGAAAAAGGTGCAGGCGCTGGGCGCGCCGGTGACGCGGTTGTCGGCGCGTTTCTGGCATTTTGCCGAGGTGGCGACGGCGTTGAGTGGCGAAGAAGCCGCGCGCTTGCGGCAACTGCTGGAATACGGGCCGCGTGATGCGGAGGATGTCGAAGATGTCGAAGGGCAGCGCGGCGCGTTTCAATGTTTGATCGTGCCGCGATTGGGAACGGTATCGCCGTGGTCGTCGAAGGCGACGGATATCGCGCATCGCTGCGGCTTGTCGAAAGTGACGCGGCTGGAGCGCGGGGTGGCGTATCACTACGCGACGAAGAACGATGCGCCGCTGAACGACGCTCAACGTGCGGCGCTCTGTGATGCGTTACACGACCGGATGGTGGAGACGGTTCTCGATACGCTCAGTGAGGCGACGCGCTTGTTTGAACATCACGCGCCGAAGCCGCTGGCGACGATTGCGTTGTTGCAGCGCGGACGCGCGGCGCTCGAAGAAGCCAACGCTGCATTGGGACTGGCACTGGCCGATGATGAGATCGATTATCTGGCCGAACGTTTTCAGGCGCTGGGGCGCAATCCGACCGATGTTGAATTGACGATGTTCGCGCAGGCCAATTCCGAACATTGCCGCCACAAGATTTTCAATGCGCAGTGGACGATCGACGGCGCGCCGCAATCGCTCTCGTTGTTTGCGATGATTCGTGAAACGCACAAAGCGCATCCGCAGGGAACGGTGGTGGCGTATTCGGACAACGCGGCGATTATGGAAGGCGCAGTGACGGCGCGTTTTTACCCTGACGCGACGCTGTGTTATCAAACGCGCGAAGCATTGACGCACACGTTGATGAAGGTGGAGACGCACAATCATCCGACCGCCATTGCGCCGTATCCGGGCGCGGCGACCGGTTCCGGCGGCGAGATTCGTGATGAAGGCGCGACTGGCATCGGCGGCAAGCCGAAAGCGGGGCTGGCCGGTTTCAGCGTGTCGCATCTGCGCATTCCCGAATTAGTGCAGCCGTGGGAAGCGCCGCTCGAAAAACCAGAACGCATCGTTTCGCCGCTGACCATCATGATCGACGGGCCGATCGGCGCGGCGTCGTTCAACAATGAATTTGGTCGTCCCAATATCGTCGGTTATTTCCGCACGATGGAAGGGCGCTGGGGCGACAAGCATTACGGTTATCACAAACCGATCATGATCGCCGGCGGCCTCGGCGCGATTGATGCGGCGCATACGAAAAAGAAATCGTTGCCGCCGGGAACGCTGTTGATTCAATTAGGAGGCCCTGCATTTCTTATCGGGCTGGGCGGCGGTGCGGCGTCGTCGATGGCGAGCGGCGAGAATCGTTCCGAACTCGATTTTGATTCGGTGCAGCGCAGCAACGCCGAGATTCAGCGTCGCGCGCAAGAAGTGATCGACCGTTGTTGGCAATTAGGCGACGCGAATCCGATTCGCTCGATTCACGATGTCGGTGCGGGCGGCGTGTCGAATGCTTTTCCCGAATTGATTCACGATGCGGGCGCGGGCGGCGTGATCGAATTGCGGGCGCTGCCGAATGAAGAGCCGGGGACGAGTCCGCGCGAATTGTGGAGCAACGAAGCGCAAGAGCGCTATGTGTTGGCGATTGCGCCGGAAGATTTGCCGCGCTTCACAGCGCTGTGTCAGCGCGAGCGTTGCCCGTTCGCCGTGGTGGGCACGGCCACCGATAACGGCCATTTGAAAGTGACGGATTCGCATTTCAACAATGCGCCGGTGGATGTGCCGCTCAATCTGATGCTCGGCAAACCGCCGCGCATGCAACGCGATGCGGTTCGGAAAAAACAAATACATGAAACATTGACGCAGAAAAATGTGGCGTTGAAAGAAGTGCTGACGCGCGTGCTGCAATTTCCGGCGGTTGCCGACAAATCGTTTTTGATTACCATCGGCGATCGCACGGTCGGCGGCTTGATTGCGCGCGATCCGATGGTCGGGCCGTGGCAAGTGCCGGTGGCCGATTGCGGCGTTACGCTGGCGGATTTTCGCAACACACACGGCGAAGCGATGGCGATGGGCGAGAAAACACCGTTGGCGATTATCAACGCGCCAGCGTCGGGGCGAATGGCGGTTGCGGAAGCGTTGACCAATTTGGCGGCGGCGGACGTTGCCGATTGGCGTCGCGTCAAACTGTCGGCGAACTGGATGGCGGCCGCCGGACAAGCAGGCGAAGATGCGGCGCTGTACGACACCGTGCGCGCGGTGTCTGAACTGTGCGTGAAACTCGGCGTGTCGATTCCGGTCGGCAAAGATTCGATGTCGATGCGTACCGCGTGGACGGCGAACGACGGTTCGGCGCGCAACATCATCGCGCCGGTGTCGTTGATCGTCACCGCATTCGCGCAAGTTGACGATGTGCGCCGGACATTGACGCCGCAACTGCAACTGGATGTTGGCGAAACACAATTGCTGTGGCTCGACCCGGCGCGCGGCAAATGGCGGCTCGGCGGCTCGGCGCTGGCGCAAGTGTACGGTCAAATCGGCGATGAGACGCCCGATGTCGATAGCGCCGAAACATTGTCGGCGTTTCTGCAACTCATCCGCAGGTTTAACCGGCAAGGGAAATTGCTGGCGTATCACGATGTCAGCGACGGCGGCGTGTTGGTGAGTTTGCTTGAAATGGCGTTCACGGCGCACGCCGGATTGGATTTGCATTTTTCCGATGAAGCTCCTTTGCTGAATATTTGTTTCGCCGAAGAACTCGGCGCGGTGGTGCAAGTCAGAAGCGAAGATGCGGAAGCCGTGAAGCAAGCGGCGGAAAAAGCCGGCATCGCAGCGACGGCGGTCGGCGCGCCACTTGCAGGAGGCAGCGCGAACATCATCGTGCATCACGGAAAAAATAGAGTGCTCGATGAATCGCGGGTCGCGTTGCAAGCGTTGTGGTCGTCAACATCGTTGGCGCTGCAAGCGCTGCGCGACGCGCCGAAATGCGCCGAAGAAACGCGCGAGGCGTTGCTCGATGCCGACGATCCGGGAATGCAAACGAAAATAACGTTTAACAAAAACGCTGCGCCGCTCATCGCTCACAACGTCAAGTCAAATACGCGCCCGAAAATTGCCGTTCTGCGCGAGCAGGGAGTCAACGGCCAAGTGGAAATGGCTGCGGCGTTTGACGCGGCGGGTTTCGATGCGTTCGATATTCACATGAGCGATATTCTCGACGGCCGCGTCACGTTGCGCGATTTCAAAATGATGACGACGTGCGGCGGTTTCTCTTACGGCGATGTGCTGGGTGGCGGCGGCGGTTGGGCGAAATCTGTTTTGTTCAACGCGCGCGCCTTCGATGAATTTTCGGCGTTCTTTGCGCGCGACGATGTGCTGGCGCTCGGCGTGTGGCAGCTCGTCATACCGATGGGCTTCCTTGGGATTTGGACAATGATGGCTTCCGCAAGGACGTTCATCGTACTCGCGGCAATCACCGCATCCCTCGCCCTGGCGCTTCGCGACAAGAGGAAGCGGGTGACACAATGAGGCCGCTTGGAAAAAAGCAGA
>JAITBX010000051.1 GCA_031283405.1 Burkholderiales bacterium
ATCCGCTTCGCTTTGCTGGTATCGTGAGAAAGCAATCGTGTCAAGTAATTTTTTTGTTCACCCAAACTTGGCCGGTTTTGAGCATGGAATTGAGGATCGTGAGCAGTTTTCGCATGCAGGCCGTTATAGCGACCTTGAAGAGCTTACCGGCGGCAATGAGCCGGGTATAAAAGCCGCGCAGAACCGGATTGCAACGAATAGCCGTAACCGTCGCCGTGTACAACGCATTTCAATGATACCTCAATGATGCTCAGGTTGTTTCTATAAGGCGCGCCTTCTATTTGTTGCTTCCGGGTTGCACGGCGTTAAAAGTTCGCGGCTTGTAATAAAACTGTAAAAATACCCCGTTAAAGTGGTGTCGGTTCTTGACGAAGGAGACGAAGATGTTACGAGAATGGCAGCAGTTGTTGGCAGGGATGGCAGGAGTTTTTGTGTTGACGGCGGGCGTTCAGGCGGCCGAAGTGACCGGTGCGGGAGCGTCGTTTCCGGCGCCGTTGTATGCGAAGTGGGCTGACGCTTACAACAAGGCGACCGGCAACAAGATCAATTATCAGTCGATTGGTTCCGGCGGCGGGATCAAGCAGGTTCAGGCGAAGACGGTTGATTTCGGCGCGTCGGATGCGCCGATGAAACCGGAAGATTTGGTGAAGAACGGCTTGGTACAGTTTCCGACGGTGATCGGCGGCGTGGTGCCAATCGTGAATATCAAGGGAATCGCCAGCGGCCAGTTGCGTTTGAGCGGCGCGGTGTTGGCCGACATTTATCTCGGCAAAATTACGCAATGGGACGATCCGGCCATTACAGCGCTCAACCCCAATGTGAAGTTGCCGTCGGCGGCGATCGCCGTGGTGCGTCGTTCGGACGGTTCGGGCACGTCGTTCATTTTCACCAATTATTTGTCCAAGGTCAGCGCCGACTGGAAAACGAAAGTCGGTGAAGGAACGGCGGTGCAATGGCCGACCGGCTTGGGAGGCAAGGGTAACGAAGGGGTTTCGGCGTTTGTGCAACGGCTCAACAATTCGATTGGTTACGTCGAGTACGCTTACGCCAAGCAAAGCAAGATGGCATCTGTACTGCTGCAAAACGCGGCGGGACAGTTTGTTGCGCCGACCGAAGAGGCTTTCAGTGCGGCGGTAACGGGGGCGAAGTGGGACCCGGCCTCCTTTTATGAGATTTTGACCGACCAGCCGGGTGAGAAAACATGGCCGATTTCGGGCGCGACGTTTATCTTGATGCAAAAGAAACAGGACAAGCCGGCGCAGGCAAAGGAGACGTTGAATTATTTTGCCTGGTCGTACAAGAACGGCGGCGCAATGGCGAGCGCGATGGATTATGTGTCGCTGCCGGAATCACTCGTCAAATCCATCGAGGCGTCGTGGACGCAGATCAAGGACGCTTCGGGAAAGGCGATTTATTGAGGAGGCGCTGAATAAGTCGAGCGATTACGAGTATGCGCCTCCCTCCCCCTTTGGGGGAAGGAGCAGTTCAACGATCAAGCCAGCGCTTCTCTAGCGCTGCGATGAGAATGTGACCGCTTGCGATTTACGCGCCGTAGCGGTAAGGTTGAAGAAGCGGTTTCTGTGGCACCGAAGGTAAACCTGAAAGCCTGAAAAGCGAAAAGGAAATTGATGTCGAGCAATTCATCATCGTTACCGTCTGAACAGTCAACGCGAGCGCGGCGGCGTTCGACGTGGAGCGACGTGTTGTTTCACCGGATGACGCAAGGGTTTGCGCTGCTGACGCTGTTGCTGCTCTCCGGCATCATCATCTCGCTGCTCTGGGGGGCTTTGCCGGCCATCAAACATTTCGGTTTGTCGTTCTTGTGGCAGGCCGAATGGAATCCGCCGATGAACCGCTTTGGCGCACTGATTCCGGTCTATGGCACGCTGGTGACTTCGGCGGTGGCGCTGATCATCGCCGTGCCGGTGAGTTTCGGCATCGCGTTTTTCCTGACCGAGTTGGCGCCAGGCTGGCTCAGAAAACCTTTGGGCATCGCGGTCGAATTGCTGGCCGGTATTCCCAGCATCGTCTATGGGATGTGGGGCTTGCTGGTTTTTGTGCCGATCTTCGCCAAATACATTCAGCCCTGGCTCTCGCAAACGATCGGAAAAGTTCCGGTGATCGGCGAGTTGTTTTCGGAGCCGCCGATCGGCGTCGGCATTTTGTCGGCGGGCATCGTGCTGGCGATCATGATTATTCCGTTCATCGCGTCGGTGATGCGCGACGTGTTTGAAATCACGCCGGCGATTTTGAAAGAATCGTCGTATGCGCTAGGCTCGACGCGCTGGGAAGTGATCTGGAACGTCGTGCTGCCTTACACGCGGGTCGGCGTCGTCGGCGGCATCATGCTGGGACTGGGACGCGCGTTGGGCGAAACGATGGCGGTTACGTTTTTGATCGGCAACATCAATTCGTTTCAGGGCTTCTCGCTATTCCTGCCCGGCAACAGCATCGCCTCGGCGCTGGCCAACGAATTTACCGAAGCGCTCGATGAGATACATACGTCGGCGCTGATCGAGCTTGGCCTGATTCTTTTCCTGATTACGTTCATCGTGCTGAGTTTGTCAAAACTGTTGCTGTTGCGGCTGGCCAAATCGGGAGGGACACAAACATGAAATCGAGATTTTCCTGGCTGGCGTGGCGTCGCCGCATGGTGAATTACACGACGACGGCGTTGTCGTTATTGGCAATGGCGTTCGGACTGTTTTGGTTGTTGTGGATTTTGTGGACGACGTTGAGCCTCGGCGTGTCGGGATTGTCGCTGGGGCTTTTCACGCAGATGACGCCGCCACCGGGAACCGAAGGCGGCTTGGCCAACGCCATCGTCGGCAGTTTGCTGATGGTCGGATTGGCGACATTGATCGGCACGCCGATCGGAATTTTCTCCGGCATTTATCTGGCCGAATTTGCGCAACACGGCTGGCTGGGCGAAGTGATCCGCTTCATGAACGATGTGTTGTTGTCGGCGCCGTCGATCATCATCGGCTTATTTGTCTATACGGTTTACGTCACCTATCGCGGCCATTTTTCCGGCGCTGCCGGCGTGTTCGCGCTGGCGCTGATCGTGATTCCGGTCGTCGTGCGCACGACCGAAAACATGTTGCGGCTGGTGCCGTCGAGTTTGCGCGAAGCAGCGTTCGCACTGGGCGCGCCGCGCTGGCACATGATTTTGTATGTCACCTTGCGCGCGTCGCTGGCAGGCGTGATGACCGGCCTTCTTCTAGCTGTGGCGCGGATTGCCGGCGAAACGGCGCCGCTGTTGTTCACTGCGTTGTCGAATTTGCATTGGAGCACCAACCTCGATCAACCGATGGCGAGTTTGCCGACGGTGATCTTCAAGTTTGCGATGGCGCCGTTCGATGACTGGAACCGGCTGGCGTGGGCGGGCGTTTTCCTGATTGTGATCGCAGTGCTGGCGCTCAATATTGCAGCGCGCACGTTTTTTGGACGCAAGACGGTTTAAACAAAATGCAGAAATCAAAACGCAGATACTAAAATGCAGACACAACAACTGACACTGACTCCGCAAATCCGTTTTCAGGATTTCAATTTCTACTACGGCGCGTTTCACGCGCTCAAAAACATTCAACTCGATATTTATCAGGGGTTGGTGACGGCGTTTATCGGCCCGTCAGGGTGCGGCAAGTCAACGCTGCTGCGCACGATCAACCGGATGTATTCGCTCTATCCCGGGCAGCGCGCCGAAGGGCATTTGTTCATCGACGATGAAGACGCGCTGGCGAGCGATGTCGATCTCAACGATTTGCGCAAACGGGTCGGCATGGTGTTCCAGAAACCGACGCCGTTTCCGATGTCGATTTACGATAACATCGCTTACGGCGTGCGTTTGCATGAGCGTTTGTCGCGCGGCGAAATGGATGCGCGCGTCGAATGGGCGCTCAAAAAAGCGGCGCTGTGGGACGAAGTGAAGGGCAAACTGAAACAGGAAGGAACAAGTTTGTCGGGCGGTCAGCAGCAGCGTTTGTGCATCGCGCGCGGCATCGCGGTGCGGCCTCGCGTGTTGCTGCTCGACGAGCCGACATCGGCGCTCGACCCGATTTCGACTTTGCGCATCGAAGAATTGATTTCGGAATTGCGCGGCGAATTCACCATCGTGATCGTAACGCACAACATGCAGCAGGCGGCGCGGGTATCGGATTACACGGCCTATATGTACTTGGGCGAGTTGGTCGAATACAATAAGACGGATACGATTTTCGTCAAACCGGCGAGAAAAGAAACGGAAGATTACATCACAGGCCGCTTCGGCTGAGATGCAAAACGGAGCAAAGGAAAAATCATGACGACACACCTGTCCAAACAATTCGAGATCGAAATGGAGACGATTCGCAGCGATGTGCTGGCGATGGGCGGGCTGGTCGAGGCGCAGTTGGCGCGCAGCGTGGCGGCGTTGTCCGAAGACGAAAATCCCGAACTGCTCGAAACCATCAAGAAGAACGAAGAAGAAATCAACCAGATGCAGATCGACATCGATCAGCAATGCGCGCAGATCATCGCCCGCCGGCAACCGGCGGCGGTGGATTTGCGGATCATTCTGACCATCAGTAAAGTGGTGAGTGATCTCGAACGGGTCGGCGATGAAGCGAAAAAAATCGCCCGCAAAGCGGCGAAGTTGCAGGGCAACGAGCGGCTCACCCGAATGCAGTACTACGACACGATCCGCGCCGGCGAATTGGCGCAGGCTGTTTTGCATCGGGCGCTGAATGCTTTTGCGCGGCTCGATGTCGATGAAGCCATCGCCACTTACGACGCTGACGACGAAATTGATCTGGCGTTCGATCTGGTCATGCGGCAGTTGGTCGGCTTCATGATGGAAGACCCGCGCACGATCAGCACGGCGCTCGAAGTGTTGTTCGTCGCCAAGTCGATCGAACGTATCGGTGACCACGCCAAAAACATCGCCGAAGCGATTGTGCAAATCGTGATGGGGAAAGATGTGCGGCATGCGTCACTCGAAGAAATCCGGGGAATCAAAGCGAAAGTTGCGGAGGGCGAATGACCACAATTCTGATCGTTGAAGACGAGCCGGCCATTGTCGAGTTGTTGCGGGCGACGCTTGAAGCCGAGCGCTACACCATCCGCGAAACCGGTAGCGCCGAAACGGCGTGGCGAATGATTGAGGAAGCGCAACCCGATCTACTGTTGCTCGACTGGATGTTGCCGGGACAATCGGGACTGGCGCTGGCGAAACGTTTGCGTCAGCAGACGCGCACCAAAACCTTGCCGATCATCATGGTGACGGCGCGCGCCGAGGAAGCAGACAAAGTTGCCGGACTGGAAACGTGGGTCGATGATTACATCACCAAACCGTTTTCGCCGCGTGAGTTGAAAGCGCGGGTCAAAGCAGTGTTGCGCCGTTTGACGCCGGAAAGTTCCGACGCGCCGCTGCAAGCGGGGCTGCTGGTGCTCGATCCGGTTTCGCATCGCGTGCATTGTGACGGCAAAGCGATGTTGCTAGGGCCGCTGGAATTTCGTCTGCTGCATTTCTTCATGGCGCGCCCTGATCGCGTTTTCACACGGGCGCAATTGCTCGATACCGTATGGGGCGACGACGCTGAAATCGAAGAGCGCACGGTCGATGTGCTGGTGCGCCGCTTGCGGCAAGTGTTGGCGACGCATCATCTGGACGCGATGCTCGAAACCGTGCGCGGCAGCGGCTACCGTTGGAATCCGGAGGCAACGAAATGACGCTCCCACCTCCTCACAGCCGTGGTTGGGTGTTGCCGTCCATCATCGTCGTTTTGACGTTGATCGCCGGCGGATTGGGCGGCGTTTGGGCAGCGCTGATCGTGCTGGCGTCGGGCTTCGCTGGCGTGACGGCGTTTCATCTGATGCACTTGTATCGCCTGCAACGCTGGACGAAAAGCTCGCTGGAACAGTATGTGCCGCTGCCGGAAGGCGTCGGCGGCTGGGGCGATGTGTTGGCGGCGTTGTCGCGCCGCGAACAAAAGCGCGTGGCGTTTCAGGCGATGCAGAAGCAAACGATCGAGCAGTTTCGTCGAATGGCGGAAGCGTTGCCGTCCGGCGTCATCGTGCTGGACGCGCGCCGTCACATCGAATGGGCGAACCCTCGCGCTCAGCAATGGTTGGCGATCAACCTCGAAAAAGATCGCGGTCAGCCGTTGAGCAATCTGGTGCGAATACCGGAATTGCGACGCTTTCTCGCTGACGATCTCAATGGAGCATTGCCCGGCAATGAAGCGGCGCAACGTGCGCTGGTGATTCCGTCGGTTTTCGACACCGGCAAAACATTAGCGCTGCAACAAGTGCCGTTCGGACAAGGCGGGCGACTGCTTTTGGCGCGCGACGTGACGCAGTACGAAGCGGCGGCGCGGCTGCGGCGGGATTTCATCGCCAGCGTGTCGCACGAATTGAAAACGCCGCTAACCGTGATCGTCGGTTTTCTCGAAATGCTGGAAGAAACGCCGGCGGCAGAGATGCCGGAAGAAACGCGCGCGCATTACTTCGAGCTGATGCGAACGCAGGCGAACAGTATGCAGCGATTGGTGGACGATTTGCTCACGCTGTCGGCGCTGGAATCCGGTTCACGCGAAAAAGAAGAAGAAACCTTTGCAGTGAAGCCGTTGCTGGAATCGCTGCAACAACAAACACAAGCCTTGTCGCAGGACAAACATACCGTCACTCTGATTTTGTCGGAAGAAGAAACACAAACGGAAACAGGAACACAGGTAGAAACGCAAATTCACGGCGTGCGCGACGAGTTGGCCAGTGCTTTCAACAATTTGTTGACCAACGCCGTGCGCTACACCCCCGAAGGCGGCAACATCGAACTTTCATGGAAGATCGACGGCGAAGGGCGCGGCATTTTTGCCGTGCGCGATACCGGCATCGGTATCGCCGCCGAACATTTGCCGCGTTTAACCGAACGCTTCTATCGCGTCGATCGCGGTCGCTCACGCGCTTCCGGCGGCACCGGTCTGGGACTGGCCATCGTCAAGCATGTGCTGCTGCGCCATCAAGGCGAATTGGCCATCGACAGTCGCGTCGGCAAAGGCAGCACCTTCTCCGCGATCATTCCGGCAGTGAGGGTTTCACGCCAAAAAGCATAGGGGCGGCATCCTGAGCTTGTCGAAGGGCCGCCCGCGTACAACAACACCGTAGGGGCGAGCGCCCTGCTCGCCCGCAAGCCATGTCTTGTTTTCTACACCTTCTCTCTCCCGCTTGCAGGGGAGGGAAGGTGTGTGTCCGTGCTCTTGTACTGCTTATTGGAGCTTGGCAAGAGATACTGTGCGGTTGGCGTTATCGACGTTATATTGAAACGTTACCGCCGTTGCCGAGGTAAACGTCAGCGTCGCCGTTCCCACTTTGGTATTGGCGACTTTGCTGTTGTTCCAAGCCGTTCCCCAATTCGGTCCCGTATAACGGTAAACATCCAATGTAATCTTGTCGTTGGCCGACCAGCCGTCGCCCTGAAAGATGTACCACGCAGCTTTGCCGTTGCTGTCGTAGGTGTACCACGGCACGAAAATATATTTGGCGTTGTTGGGGAAACCCATAATAACGGACATTCCCCAAGCGTCTTCATTCGCGCTCGCCCATTGACCGGTGTATTGCCGGGTGGGGTTGGTTTTCGTAATTCTCATCGTGGCTGTGTGCGGAGTTTTGCGCTGTTGCCGCGAAGCCATAGGCAAGCGTAGGATTAACGATTCGCTACAATTTATGCCGACTCGAAAATCGGGAAGGGGCGGCAAAATGCCGTCCCTATGCCCCTATCCGCTGTTGCGCAGCCCCGATGCGATGCCGTTGATGGTCAGGTGGACGCCGCGCGCCACACGCTCGTCGGTGTCGCCGGCGCGGTGGCGCTTGAGCAGTTCGACTTGAAGATGGTTGAGCGGATCCATGTAGGGCAGGCGCAGTTGCAGGGAACGTTTGAGCAACGTGTTGTCGGCGAGGAAATCGTCTTGTTCGAGAACGGCCAGCAGATGCCGACGGGTCAGTTGCCATTCGTCGCTGATGCGGCTGAAGATGCGTTCGCGCAGTCGGCTGTCGCCGACCAGTTCGGCGTAGCGCGAGGCGACGGCGAGATCGGATTTGGCCAGCACCATGTCCATGTTCGACAGGAGGCTGCGAAAGAACGGCCAGGATTTGGCCATACGCCGCAGGGTGGCGAGGCCGTCGGCGTGGTTTTGCAGATAGCTCTCGACCGCCGAACCGAAGCCGTACCAGCCGGGCAACATCAGCCGACATTGCGTCCATGAGAAAACCCAGGGGATGGCGCGCAAATCTTCGATGCGTTGCGACGCTGTGCGCGAGGCCGGGCGGCTACCGATGTTCAGATTGGCGATTTCGGAAACCACCGTTGACTGGCGGAAATAATCGGTGAAACCGGGCGTTTCATAGACCAGCCCGCGATAGGCGGCGAAGGCGCGAGCGGAGAGTTCGTCCATCACGGCGTGGAAAGTCTCGGCGGGTTCGACTTGACTTTCGTGGTCGGTCAGGCTGGCCGCCAGCGTCGCGGCCAGCAGCACTTCGAGGCTGCGCCTGCCCGTATCGGGATTGCCGTACTTGGCGGAGATGACTTCGCCTTGCTCGGTCAGGCGAATCTGGCCGGAAACGGCGCCCGCCGGTTGCGCCAGAATGGCGTGGTAGGACGGCCCGCCGCCCCGGCCGACGGAACCACCGCGGCCGTGGAACAGGCGCAGGCGCACGCCGTGTTGACGGCAAACGCGGGTGAGTTCGATTTCCGCCTTGTACAGTTCCCAGCCCGAAGTCAAAAAGCCGCCGTCTTTGTTGCTGTCGGAGTAGCCGAGCATCACTTCCTGCTCGTCGTTGCGACCCGCGATCAACCGGCGGTAGAGCGGCAGAGCGAACAGCGTCTCCATCGTCGCGGCGCTTTTTTGCAAATCCTCGATCGTCTCGAACAACGGAATGATGTTCACGTCGAGCCGAGCTTCGCCGCCCGACCGCAAAAGCCCGGCTTCTTTCAAGAGCAACGCCAGTTCGAGCAGGTCGGAAACGCCGTCGGTTTTGGAGATGATGCAGTTGGGCAAGGCGGCGTCGCCGTAATGCCGACGAAGATCGCGGGCGGCAAAGAAAACCTCCAACTCGCCGCGAGTTTCTTCCGAATAGTTGATATAGGGCGAATACAGAGGTCGCGCCGTGGCGATTTCGCCGAGCAGCAGCGCGATCCGTTCGTTTTCCGGCAGCGCCGCGTAATCCGGGTAGCGGCCGGCGGCGGCCAGCAATTCGCCAACGGTGCGGGCGTGCACATCCGAGTTCTGGCGCAGATCGAGCGGCGCGAGATGGAAGCCGAAAACTTGCACGGCGCGCAGCAGGCGGCGCAGGCGACCGCCGGCCAGACGGGCGCTGCCGTTTTGCTTGAGCGATCGGGACAACACTTTGAGATCGGCGCGCAAGTCTTCCGGCCGTCGATAGGATGGCTCATGGGGGCGCTCGTGGGACGCGGTTTGGCCGATTTCGTGGGGCGCCGGCTCGAAGCGGTCGAGCGAGCGCGCCGTTGCTGTCAGCCGCGCATGGATGGCGGCGAGGGCGCGTCGGTAAGGCTCATCGGCGCGTTGCGGCGATTGGTCGGGCGATGTGTCGGCCAACGCGACGAGTTCCGGCGTGATTCCGGACAGCAGATCGGAGAGCGGCAATTCGGTATCGAGTTGACGAATTTCATCGAGGTAGCGGCTGATGACTGCCGCCGATTGCAAGCGCAACGCTTCGACGAGAATGTCAACAGTGACGAAGGGATTGCCGTCGCGGTCGCCGCCGATCCACGAACCGATGTGAAAAAAGGGCGGCAGCGCCCAGTCCCGCTCAGGATAGCGTTGCTGCAACTGCTGCGCCACCTGAATGTAAAGACACGGCAATTCGGTGAAGAAGGTTTCGTTGAAATAGCTGATGCCGTTCTTCACTTCGTCGATGACTTTCAGGCGCACAGGTCGCAGAATGCGCGACTGCCACAGTGTGAGAACGGCGTCGGCCAGCGCTTCGTCGTTGTCGGCGATTTCCTCCGGCGTCATCCGTTGGCGCTCGCGCTGTTCGAGCAGGCGAGCGATCACGCGATGGTTGCCGATCAGACTCTGGCGCTGCACTTCGGTCGGGTGCGCGGTGAGCACAGGAACGACCAGCGCGTGAGCGAAGAAATCGGCGACCGCCGTCGCTGGCGTCCGGTCAGCGGCGAGACGATCAAGCGAGTGAATCAGACTGCCGGAACGCGGCGGCGAACCGGCGAGATCGTGAGCGCGGCGGCGGCGAATGTGATGCACATCCTCGGCGATGTTGGCCAGTTGCAGAAAATAGTTGAAGGCGCGAACGACGAGCTGAGTCATCTGATGCGGCAACGGATCGAGCAGAGCGGCCAGTTCGGCGCGCGCCGCCGGATCGCCGTCGCGGGCGAAGCGCACCGCCGTCCGGCGCACGCTCTCGACGAGATTGAAAACATCGGCGCCCTCCTTCTCGCGGAGCGTGTCGCCGAGAACGCGACCCAAGCGACGGATGTCGTCGCGCAGCGGTTCGTCTTTGCCGAGGTCGGGAATGGCTTGGCTCATGGGAGGTTCCTGATGGGAAGGCAAAGCATACCGCAAGCTGACCCGCGCATCAAACGAAGGCGGGCGACCACAGGTCGCCCCTACGCCTCCATCACAACCTTCCCCCACTCTCGCCGAAGACGAGAGTACAAACCCCCGTCGGCTTCGCCGACACCCCCTTTGAAAAAGGGGGGCGTCGGGGAAGGAGTTTGATGCCTGATCTCTGATCCCTGCCTTTTGCGTGTATACTTTCTCCGATTGTCATGATCCGGCGGCGATGCTGCTGTGAGGTGATGAATGTTGCCGTTTCCTCCGCCGGAACTTATCCGCTCCGGTCACTAGGCATCGGCGTCAGGGCACAACCCGTTTATTTGGAGGTCTCACGATGACAACCGGACACGATTACGATCCGCAGGAAACTCAGGAATGGCTGGCGTCTCTGGAAGGAATTCTGCAACACGCCGGCCCCATGCGCGCGCATTATCTGATCGAGCAATTGATCGAGAAGGCGCGTCTCGAAGGCGTCAATCTGCCCTTCTCTGCCAACACCGAATACATCAACACGATTCCGCTCGATCAGCAAACGCCGATTCCCGGCGATCAGGAAATCGAGCATCGCATTCGTTCGTTCGTGCGCTGGAACGCGGCGGTGATGGTGTTGCGCGCCAACAAGGATTCCAATGTCGGCGGCCACATCGCCAGTTTCGCTTCGGCGGCGACGCTCTATGAAGTGGGCTACAACCATTTCTGGCGCGGCGGCAATAACGGGCGCGGCGATTTGATTTTTCTTCAAGGGCATTCCGCGCCCGGCATTTACGCGCGCGCTTTTTTGCTGGGACGTTTGACGCTGGAGCAGATGGATCGTTATCGGCAGGAGGTTGACGGCGGCGGTTTGTCGTCGTATCCGCATCCGTGGCTGATGCCGGACTTCTGGCAGTTTTCAACGGTGTCGATGGGGCTGGGGCCACTGATGGCGATTTATCAGGCGCGCTTCCTGCGCTATCTCGAATCGCGCGGTTTCGGCAAACACAGTCATCGCAAAGTGTGGGCGTTTCTCGGCGACGGCGAAACCGACGAACTGGAAACGCTCGGCGCGATCAGCATGGCAGGTCGTGAAAAACTCGACAATCTGATTTTCGTCGTCAACTGCAATTTGCAACGCCTCGACGGGCCGGTGCGCGGCAACGGCAAAATCATTCAGGAACTCGAAGCCGAATTTCGCGGCGCGGGGTGGAACGTCATCAAAGTGATCTGGGGCAGTCAATGGGATCCGCTGCTGGCGCGCGACAAGAATGGCGCGTTGAAGCGGCGGATGATGGAATGTCTCGACGGCGATTATCAGACATTCAAAGGACGCGACGGCGCGTATGTGCGCGAAAATTTTTTCAACTCGCCGGAACTCAAAGCGCTGGTCGCCAACATGAGCGACGACGATGTTTGGCGATTGAATCGCGGCGGCCATGATCCGCACAAGGTGTATCCGGCTTACAAGGAAGCGAGCGAACATCAGGGACAGCCGACGGTGATTCTCGCCAAGACGATCAAGGGTTACGGCATGGGCGCGTCGGGCGAGGCCGCCAACATCGCGCATCAGGCGAAGAAGATGACTCTCGATTCGCTGATGCGTTTCCGTGATCGTTTCAAATTGCCGCTGACCGACGAACAAGTCGAGAAACTCGAATACATTTCGTTCGCGCCGGATTCCGTCGAATATCAGTTTATGCAGGAGCGGCGGAAAACGCTGAACGGTTACATGCCGGAGCGGCGAATACGCGCCGAATCGTTGCCCGTTCCGGCGCTGGAAGCGTTTGAACGTTTTCTCAAGAGCACGGAGACGCGCGAAATTTCGACGACGATGGCGTTCGTGCAGATGTTGCAGATACTGTTGCGCGATCCGCATCTCGGCAAACGGATCGTGCCGATCGTTCCCGATGAATCACGCACGTTCGGCATGGAAGGATTGTTCCGGCAAATCGGCATCTGGTCGCAAGTCGGTCAGCTTTACACGCCGGAAGACGCCGATCAACTGATGTTTTACAAGGAAGCGAAGAACGGGCAGGTTTTGCAGGAAGGCATCAACGAAGCGGGCGGCTTGGCCGACTGGATCGCGGCGGCGACATCGTATTCCATGCACGGCGAGCCGATGATTCCGTTTTTCATCTACTATTCGATGTTCGGTTTTCAACGCTTCGGCGATCTCGCTTGGGCAGCCGGCGATCAGCGCGTGCGCGGTTTCCTGCTCGGCGGAACCGCTGGACGCACGACGTTGAACGGCGAAGGTTTGCAGCACGCGGACGGTCATTCGCATTTACTGTCGGCAACGATTCCGAATTGCGTGAGCTACGATCCGACGTTCTCGTATGAAGTGGCGGTGATTTTGCAGGATGGCTTGCGCCGGATGCTCACCGAACAGGAAGACGTGTTCTACTACATCACACTGATGAACGAGAATTACGCACATCCCGACATGCCGAAAGGCGCGGAAGACGACATTCGGAAAGGCATGTACCGATTCAGCGCCGAAGCTGCCGGCAAGAAAAACGCGCCGTGCATTCAGCTTCTTGGTTCCGGCACGATTTTCCGCGAAGTGATTGCCGCTGCCGATTTGTTGCGCGACGATTGGGGTGTGACCGCGACGCTGTGGGGTTGCCCGAGCTTTACCGAACTGGAACGTGAAGGCCGCAAACGCGAACGCGAACATTTGCTGCATCCGATGTCGGCGCGCAAGTTGTCGCATGTCGAAAAATGTTTGAAAGACACACAGGGGCCGATTATCGCCGCGACCGATTACAACCGCGCGTTTGCCGAGCAGATTCGCCCGCATGTGCCGAAAGGTCGCCGTTACGTCACGCTGGGCGCCGACGGCTTTGGCCGTTCCGATACCCGCGAGAAACTGCGCCATTTCTTTGAAGTGGATCGCCGCTGGATTGCCGTCGCGGCGCTGAAAGCGTTGGCGGACGATGACGCACTTCCGGCGGCGCGGGTTGACGAAGCGTTGAAAAAATATTCACTCGATACAAAAAAACCGGCGCCGTGGACGGTGTAAGTTTTTGTTTCTCTCTCTCCCCTTGCGGCGCTTCGACAAGCTCAGCATGCGCGGAAGGGAGAAAGGATGAGGGGTAACGTAGAGACAAGGCCTGCCTTGTCTCCGCAAAATTGAATCAGAGCTTCCCCAACGAAATTTTTACAGGTTGATTTTATGAGCACTATCGACATCAAACTCCCCGACATTGGCAACCTCAAAGATGTGCCGGTGATCGAGATTCACGTTGACGTCGGCGACGTGATCGAAAAAGACGCGCCGCTGGTCACGCTTGAATCGGACAAGGCGACGATGGAAGTGCCGTCGCCGCACGCCGGAACGGTGCGAGCCATGAAAATCAAAGTGGGCGACAAGCTCAACGAAGGGCAGGTGTTGTTGACGCTCGATGTTGCTGACGGCGATTCAAAAAAACAGACAACGAAAAAACAAGAAACGAAAGAACAAAGAGCAAATGCGCCGGTTGCGCGTGAAGCCGTTGAAACCAAAATGCCCGCGCTCGCATCAACAGCAAGAGCAGAAACTGCGAAAGCGGCGAAAAGCGAAGCTGCAATAACGCAGGCAAGCCTCAGCGTCGCACATGCTTCGCCGTCGGTGCGAAAATTTGCGCGCGAGATCGGCGTCGATCTGTCGCGTGTTGAAGGCTCCGGCCCGAAAGAACGCATCACCAAGGAAGACGTCAAGGCGTTCGCCAAAAAAACGCTTGAAGGCGGCACAGCCGTTGGCGCAGCGATAAGCGGCTTGTTGCCGTGGCCAGTGATTGATTTTGCGCAATTCGGCGCGACCGAATCTGTGCCCTTGTCGCGCATCAAAAAAATCTCCGGCGCCAATCTGGCGCGCAACTGGGTAATGATTCCGCACGTCACGCAATTCGACAGCGCCGACATCACCGCGCTCGAAGCCTTGCGCGTCGCGCTCAATAAAGAAAATGAAGAAAGCGGCGTCAAGATAACGATGCTGGCGTTTCTGATGAAAGCGTGCGCCGCCGCGTTGAAGCGTTTCCCTGATTTCAATGCGTCGTTGCAGGGCGAAAATCTAATTCTCAAAAAATATTATCACCTCGGTTTTGCGGCGGACACGCCGAATGGTCTCGTCGTTCCGGTCATTCGGGATTGCGATCAGAAAACAGTCAGCGAAATTGCCGCCGAGACGGCGGAGTTGGCAAGCAAAGCGCGCGCCGGCAAATTGATGCCGGGCGAAATGCAAGGCGGCGTGTTCACCATTTCATCGCTTGGCGGCATCGGCGGCACGGCGTTTACGCCAATTATCAACGCGCCGGAAGTGGCGATCCTCGGCGTCTCGAAGAGCGCGAAACAGCCGGTGTGGGACGGAAGCGCTTTCGTGCCGCGATTGATGCTGCCGCTGTCGCTCTCCTACGACCATCGCGTGATCGACGGCGCGCAGGGCGCGCGATTCATAACGTATCTGGCGCGGCTTCTCGCCGACATGAGACAGGTGTTGGTGTAGTTCGCAGGGGTGACCCTGGCCGAACTTTCCGAGAATTTCGACATCCATTCCAACCAGATCACCCAGTGGAAGGGTCAACTTCGGGCGCCTATCCCATCATGAACCGGCAACTTTCATGTTTTTTCCTTTTCCTGCCACGGCGATGCCATGATTGGCGGCGACAATCCGCAAAGGTATGGCAGGCGCTTCCGGGTATTCCCTATCTTTCTGTCACGAAAAATAGCTGCGCTCGCCGGAGCACCGATTTTTACAGGATAATGAAGCCCTTTCAAACTTTTTCGCGTACTTTCTAAAGAGATGTTTTCCATGTTGCATTTTTTGGCCGTCGTCGCTCTGACTTTTTCATTGACGGGGTTTGCCGCTCAGGCGCAAACTTCCGCTCCGGCGGGAAATGCTCCCGCAAACGCTGCCGCTCAGTCCTTGCCTTCGCAGGCGTCCTCGGCGACTCAACCCTCTGCCGCCAAGCCGGTTCTTCCGCCCATACCGGCGGCGGTTCCGGCGCCGGTGATTGCCGCGTCGTCGTATCTTCTTATCGACATGGCGAGCAATCAGGTGTTGCTTACCGCCAACGCCGACGAGCCGCGCGAGCCGGCGTCGCTGACCAAGTTGATGACGGCGTATCTGGCGTTCGGCGCGTTGCGCGACAAGTCGATTCAACTCGATCAGAAGGTTTCGATTTCGGAGCACGCCAAAAAAGCGATCGGTTCGCGGATGTTTGCCGACCCGCGTGTGCCGGTGACAGTCGATGATTTGTTGCACGGAATGATTATTCAGTCGGGCAACGATGCTTCGGTGGCGCTGGCAGAATTGATTGCGGGCGATGAAACGACGTTCGCGGCGATGATGAACACGCAAGCGCAAAAATTGGGGATGACGAAAACGCATTTCGTCAACAGCACCGGCTTGCCCGACCCGCAACATTATTCGACGGCGTCGGATTTGGCGAAACTCGCGACGGCGTTGATCCGCGATTTTCCCGAAAACTATCCGCTCTATTCACAAAAAGAATTTCGCTACAACAACATCACGCAGAAAAATCGCAACCGTTTGTTGACCACCGATCCTTACGTCGATGGCGTCAAGACCGGCTTTACCGACAGCGCCGGCTGGTGTTTGATCGCGTCGTCGAAACGCGGCGAGCGACGCTTGCTCTCAGTCGTTCTCGGCGCGGCTTCCGATGCCGCGCGCGCTTCCGAAAATCAGAAGTTGTTGAACTGGGGTTATCAGGCGTTCGATGTGGTCCAGTTGTATCCTGCGAATCAGCCGGTGTCGAAGTTGCCGGTGTGGAAAGGTAACGCTCCGGAAGTCGCCGTGGGTTTTCTGGAAAATCGTTATTTGTCGATCCCGAAAGGGCAAGGCGATAAATTGCAAGTGAAGTTGGTCGCCCAAGAACCGTTGACGGCGCCGATACAAAAAGGGCAAAACGTCGGCGTTATCCATGTGCAATTCGGCGGCGCGCAAGTGGTGGAGTTTCCATTAGCGGCGCAAGAAGATGTCGCCATCGGCAGCTTGTGGCGTCGCGGTTGGGACGCGATACGTTTGTGGCTCAAATGATGAGCAAAGGAGGAAGATCGTGAATCAGGATTCGGTAGTTTATCTGAATGGCGCGTTTCAACCGTTGTCGGAAGCCAAAATTTCCGTGCTGGATCGGGGCTTCATTTTTGGCGACGGCGTCTATGAATTTGTGCCGGTGTATCATCGCCGCCCGTTCCGGCTGGCGCAACATTTGAAGCGATTGGGAAACAGCCTGGCCGCCGTCGGCATGGTCAATCCGATGAGCAACGCCGAATGGGAAAAACTTTTTCAGGAAATGATTCAACGAACGCCTTACGAACAACAGGCGATTTATCTGCAAGTGACTCGCGGCGTCGCGCCGCGCGATCACCCCTTTCCGCAAGGCGCAACGCCGACCGTGTTCATGATGGCCAACCCGTTGAAGTTGCCGACGCCGGAGCAAGTCGAGCGCGGCGTGGCTTGTGTTTCCGCCGAAGATTTTCGCTGGCATCGCTGCGACATCAAAGGCATTTCGCTCATGGGTAATGGGTTGTGGCGGCAAGTCGCGGTGGAAACGGGCGCAACCGAGACAGTGCTTTTCCGTAACGACTTTTTAACCGAGGCGTCTTCTTCAAACGTTTTCGCCGTCAAGAACGGAACGCTTCTGGCGCCGTTGCGCGATAACCTGATTTTGCCGGGGATCACCTACGATGCCGTGCTTGAATTTGCGCCGAAGATCGGCATGCCAGTGGAAACCCGTCCGGTGTCGCGCGCGGAAGTTTTTGCGGCGGACGAATTGTGGTTGACTTCATCGGGCAAAGAAGTGCTGGCCGTCACGACGCTCGACAACAAGTCCATCGGCAACGGCAAACCGGGGCCGGCGTTCAAAAAAATGTGGGCGCATTTTCAAACGCAAACAGCGATTTGATGTTCAATCTTTGCCGTGCGTGTTGCTTTCAACGGCAACCTCGACGAGCGTCGGTCGCAAAACACGAATGAGGTCTGCCGTCGCCATCGCAACGAGAAAACCGCGCTTGCCGCCGTTAATATAAATCGTCGGAAGATCGGCGATGCTGCGCTCCATATACACCGGCAGCGTTTTGCGCATGCCGAACGGGCTGGTGCCGCCGATTTGATAACCGGTATGTTTCTCGGCGACATCGTGCGCGCACGGATGAATGGTTTTGACGTGCAGCAAACGCGCCAATTGTTTGGTCGAAACTTCGCAATCGCCGTGCATCAAAACAATCAACGGTTTCTTTTCATCGTTCTCCATCACCAGCGTTTTGATCACGTTGTGTTCGGGAGCGCCAAGCTCACGGGCAGAAACCGTCGTGCCGCCGTGCTCCTCATAAGTGTAAAGGCACGGCGTGAACGGCACTTTCTGCGCGCGCAAAACGCGAACGGCGGCAGTAATGGGGTAAGTGTCTTTGCTCATAAAAACATTGTAGCGCAGTTATTCGAACACAAAAGTCGGCGCGTCGATTAGAAGGTTTTACTCATAAGTCAGTAATATAGGCGACACTTGGATGTTTGAAGAACGAGCGAACCCAATCAGGTTGAGCGGCGATATTGGCCAATTGCGCGTTTCCCTGATCCGCCAGTTTCTCCCCGGCGCGCAGCGGACTACGCGCGGCACCGGCATCATGAGTCACGTTTTCGACAGCTACGCGCCCGTCAAAGGCGACATCCCCGAACGCCGCAACGGCGTGCTGATCTCGCAAGAAGACGGCGACGCCGTCGCCTA
>JAITBX010000017.1 GCA_031283405.1 Burkholderiales bacterium
GTTGCCGCGCCGATCAACTTCAATGGTCTGGTGCGGCAATACGATTTGCGCGCGGGCGGTAACATCGGCGATCTGCAAGTCAATTTGCTCGACAAGAGCAAGCGTCACGAGCAAAGCCACGCTATCGCCACGCGCTTGCGCCCCGGTCTTCAAACGATAGGCCGCGAACTAGGCGCCAATGTGAAAGTGGTCGAAGTGCCGCCCGGCCCGCCGGTGCTCTCGCCCATCGTCGCCGAAATTTATGGGCCGGAAGCCGACAGCCGCCGCGCGGTGGCGAAGGAAGTGCGCGGCGTTTTCGAGACGACGCCCGGCGTGGTGGATGTGGACGACAGCAGTATCGCCGACGCGCCGCGACTCGTGTTGCTGGCGAATCGCCGCAAAGCGGCGCAAGTGGGCGTGGCGCAGCAAACGGTGGTAGACACCTTACGCGCCGGTTTGAACGGCGACGCCGTGACGTGGCTGCACGATCAGAGCAAATACCCCGCCGCCGCTACGTTGATGTTGCCGCCCGAACGTCAAGGCGATCTCGACGCGCTGCTGCAACTGACCGTGCGCGGCAGCGCCGGACAACTGATTCCGATTCGTGAGTTGGTGATCTTGAGCGATACGTTGCGCGAGCAGCCCATCTTTCACAAGGATTTGCTGCCGGTGAATTATGTGACCGGCGATATGGCCGGCAAAGTGGACAGCCCGCTCTACGGCATGTTCCAAATGCGCAGCCGATTGGCCGCGTTGAAAATGCCCGGCGGCGGCGCGCTCTCCGAATATTTCATCAGTCAGCCCAACGATTCGTATCGCGGCTACGCGCTCAAGTGGGACGGCGAATGGCAAATCACCTATGAAACTTTCCGCGACATGGGCTTGGCTTACGCAGTGGGATTGATTTTGATTTATCTCTTGGTGGTGGCGCATTTCGGCTCTTATCTTGTGCCGCTCATCATCATGGCGCCGATTCCGCTGACGCTGATCGGCGTGATGCCCGGCCACGCGCTCTTGGGCGCGCCGTTCACCGCCACCAGCATGATCGGCATGATCGCGCTGGCGGGCATCATCGTGCGCAACTCGATTTTGCTGGTGGACTTCATCGGGCTGCAACAAGCGCAGAGCGTGCCGTTGGCGCAAGCGGTCGTGCGCTCGGCGGCGACGCGCGCGCAACCGATTCTGCTCACCGCGTTCGCCGCGATGTTGGGCGCTTTCTTCATTCTCGACGATCCGATCTTCAACGGTCTGGCCATTTCGCTGGTGTTCGGCATTCTGGTCAGCACCTTGTTGACGCTGGTCGTCATTCCCTTGCTGTACTTCGTCGCCATGCGTCGCCGTGAGGGGACGCCGATGGCTTTGTCTCAACCTTCGCTTCAATCCTCTCAAGGAGAAAAATCATGACCTCTTGGCGCATCGTTCGCTTGTTTGCCGGCGCCGTGATACTGATATCACTGGCGCTCGGCGTGTACGTTAACCCCTGGTGGCTGCTCTTGACCGCATTCGTCGGACTGAACTTGCTGCAAAGTTCGCTGACTTGCTGGTGCCCGCTGGAAATCATTTTGCGCAAGCTCGGCGTCAAGTCGGGTTGCTAAAGTGTTTTTGATTCAAATGCGCAAAGTACGCGCTCTCTCTCCCTTTGCCCCTCTTCCGCGAGGAGCAAGGGGCGCGTTGGGCTCGGCGCTGGCGCTGGCGTTGGCTTTAATCGCCCCAAGCGCGCAGGCGCTCGATTTGATGGAAGCGTGGCGCGCGGCGCTGGCGCATGATCCCGCTTACGCCGCCGCCCGCGCCATGCGCGACGCCGGCGCGACGCAAGACCGGCAGGCTGGCGCGTTGTGGCGGCCTAGTGTGGCATTGCAGGCTGGCGCGGGTCTTGCCAACGCCGACAGCAACACGCGCGGCGCACATTTTTCCGCGCCCGGATTCGGCAGCACGAATAACGTTGCCTTCGACACTTCGATCAACAGCGGCACGCTCACCAGCGCCGGCGTCGAACTGCGTCAGCCGTTGTTCGACCGCGGTCGCGACGCGCAAGCGGAACAACTGCGCATCGGAACACAACAATCCGCGTTGGCGTGGGACGATGCGCAAGCGGAACTGATGCTGCGCACGACGCAGAGCTACTTTGATCTGGCGCTGGCCGGCGAGCAGTTGAGGCTGATCGAGCGGCAGTTGGAGGCGGTGACGCGCGCGCAAACCGAAGCGCAGGATCGCTTCAAACTCGGCGACAAACCCATCACCGATGTGCATGAGGCCACCGCCCGCGCCGACGCTTTGCGCGCCCAACAACTGGCGGCGCAAGCGCAACTGGAACTGCGGCAAGCGGCGCTGGCCGACCTCACCGGCTTGCCGCCCACGAATGCGACCGCGCTGGCGCTGCCCACCCGTCTGCCGGATGCCGAAGATGTGGGCGAATTGTCCGCTTGGCTTGCGCGCGTGACTGAACACGCTCCCATGATGCTGGCGGCGCAGCTCAAATTGCGCAATGCCGAACAAGAAGCGAGCAAAACCAAGCTGGACATTTCGCCCACGGTCGATTTGGTGGCGCGTGCCGGCTATGACCGCCTCGCGGGCAGCGGCGATTACGGCAACAGCGCTCTCAACCGTCAAACGCAAAGCATGGTGGGCATACAAATTTCGGTGCCGCTGGATGTGGGCGGCGGACGTAGCGCGCGGCACGATCAAGCCGTCGCCGGAATCGAACAGGCGAAGTCCGAACTGAATTACGCGCGTCAAGATGCCGCTCGGCAAGCGCGCGCCGCGTGGCTGGGTTTGTCCGTCGGCAGCAGTCAGGTGAACGCGCTGGCGGCAGCCGCCAAGGCGAGTCAGTCGCGGCTCGACGCCACCCGCACCGGCGTCGAGGCGGGCGAGCGCACCACGCTGGATTTGCTCAACGCCGAAAACGATGCCGCCGCCGCCGAACTGGCGCTGGCTCAGGCGCGTGTGCAAGTGCAACTCGACGGCCTGCGACTGGCGCGGCTGGCCGGCGCGCTCGACGAAGCGCGGCTGCAACGGCTGGATACAGCGCTGAAAGCCGGAGCGCGGTGATCAGGGATCAATCGTAGAGACAAGGCCTACCTTGTTTCTGCAAGGGTCAGGAATCCGAATGTTTCAAACCCACCCGTGGAGGGCGATCCGTGGTTATTCCTGAAAACAATCTGTTTCAAATAGTTAGCACTCTCTCTGCCAGAGTGCTAAAATAATCATTGAAACAGGTTCCGGCTTGCCGAGGCAGTCAAGGCGCGGCAGCCCAAGGAGCCGGAAGGAAAGGAAATATGATGTCTAATCAATCAGTTGCAATGCCCGCCCCGATGTCAACGTTGATGCCGACCCCGGCGTCGCTGGGCAGTCTGGATCACTATATTCAGGCGGTCAACCGTTTTCCGCTGTTGACCGCCGAGCAGGAAACATCGCTGGCGCGGCGCTGGCGCGACGGGCAGGACATCAACGCGGCGCGCGAGATGGTGCTTTCGCATTTGCGTTTGGTGGTGGCGGTGTCGCGCCAATATTTGGGCTACGGACTGCCGCAGGCCGATCTCATTCAAGAAGGCAATATCGGATTGATGAAAGCGGTGCGTCGTTTCGATCCCGAACGCGGCGTGCGTTTGGTGTCGTTTGCGCTGCACTGGATTCGCGCCGAAATCAACGAATACGTTTTGCGCAACTGGCGGCTGGTGAAGATGGTGACCACCAAAGCGCAACGCAAACTGTTTTTCAATCTGCGCAGCCTGAAAGAAGGGACGAAAGCGCTGACGCGGAAAGAGGCCAACGAGATCGCGCAAACGCTGAACGTCAAGCCGGAAGAAGTGCTTGAAATGGAAACCCGTCTGGCGGGCGGCGAAGTATCGCTCGATCCGATGCAGGAGAGCGACGAAGAAAATCATGCGTCGCCGATGTATTACCTGACGAACAAGGAAGACGAGCCGGCGCACATCGTCGAAGCCGAGCAAACGCAGCGGTATCGCAGCGAAGCGCTGCAAAAAGCGCTGGCGTCGTTGGACGCGCGCAGCGCCGCCATTGTTCGCGCCCGCTGGCTGCGGGACGAAGGCGAAGCGTCGGCAACGTTGCAGGAGCTGGCCGATGAATACGGCGTTTCCGCCGAGCGGATTCGTCAAATCGAAGCGCGCGCGTTGCAGAAAATGCGCGATGTCGTAGCGTGAGCAGCGTGCCAAAAGTTATCTCCCTCTCCCGCCCTTCGGGCGCCCTCTCCCACAAGGGGAGAGGGAAGGCGCTTTGATACCTGATGCCTGACACCCGATCCCTGACCATCAAAGTCAAGGTGTTCATCGCCACGATGTTCGAGTTCGACGACGGCAAGGGTCAGGGCGCCAGTGAATTTCGCCATTGGCAAAAGCGTTATTGGCAAGGCGTCGCGCCGGTGGCGGTGCGCGGCGCGGCGTATCCGGTTTATTGCAACGACGACGGTGTTTGCGGCGCTGTGCTGAGCATCGGCAAAGTGCGCTCCGCCATAGCGATGCAGGCCATTCTGCTCGATTCCCGGTTCGATTTTTCAGAAGCGTATTTTTTGATCACCGGCGCGGCCGGCGCGCCGCCGTCGAGAGCGACCATCGGCTCGGTGATTTGGGGAACATGGCTCATCGACGCCGACCTCGGTCATCGCTGGATGCCAGACGAGAGTGTGGGAGGCGAAATGCCGTTTCTTCCTTGCCGCGATTTCGATATCACTCCCGTTCTTCAACTCGATCCGTCGCTCGTCGCTTGCGCGATGAAACTCTCCGCCGGCGCGCCGCTCAAACGCGCCGAGGCCGTCGAAACGTATTGCTCACGCTATCCCGACGCGGCAGCGCGCGGCGCGCCCTTCATCGGCAGCGGCACGCATGTCGCCAGCGATTGTTTTTTTCACGGCGCCGGTTTGTCGGCGCAGGTGCAAGCCATTGCGCGGCTCTACGGCGCCGACGATTATGTGATTTCCGAAATGGAAGGCATCGCCATCGCGCAAGTGATTCAGCGCTTGCATGGGTTGGAACGGGTGATGAGCCTCAGAGTCGCGGCGAATTTCGATCAGCCGCCGCCCGGCGAAGCGACGGCGCAACATCTGGCCACGGCACTGGAGCACACCACCGACGGCCTCAACGACAGCATCGACAATCTGGAGAAGGCGGGCGGGCGCGTCGTCAATGAGATCATCGCGCGTTGGGCGTTGTGGCGAAAAGGCGTTCCGAAATCCTGAGGCGGATTCGTGCTTATTGAACGGGCGACCGAGGACGGTCGCCCCTACGGTTAAGGGTGCTCTGAACAAGTCACCGCGCCGTGTGCATTTACGGAATCGGGCGGTCTGCTGCGTTGCAAATCCTCGCCATAGTTCCGGCTATGGCTACGGTTTGCGCCTTGCAGCCCATCCCGATCCGCAACGCACACTTACCGCTCGACTTATCCAGAGCATCCTCAATACGGTTCAAGACCGCCGCGACGCGAGAAGCGGATGTTGAGTTGTTTCAGCTTGCGGTAGAGGTGCGTGCGTTCCAGACCGGCCAGTTCGGCGACGCGGCTCATGTTGTGTTGCTCATGGCTCAACAGCCGCTCGAAGTAAACCCGCTCGAACGCTTCCCGCGCTTCGCGCAGCGGCATTTCAAAAAAGCGGGCGGTGACTTCGGGCGAGACGATGCCTTTCTGGTGGTGCTGGCTTTCGCCGAGAATGCGATGCACCAGATCGGGAGTGACATCATTCTGCGCCGACGCCAGATTTTCGAGCACGTTGGCCAGATGATCCAGATTGCCCGGCCAGTACGCTTCGGACAGCGCCGTCAACACCGGCGGCGACAACGCCGACAACAACGAACCTTCGGCGGCGTGGCGCTCGCGCATTTCTTCCCATATCCGCTCAATCAAGAGCGGGATATCGCTGCGGTGATCGCGCAGTGGCGGCAACATCAACACGCCGGCGGACAATTGGGAAAGCAACACCGGATCGAATTTGTTTTCGGTCGCCAGATTGCCCAGCGCTTCGCTGCTGGTGCAGACCAGCAATACTTCATACTTGGCGAGTTTGGGAAGCAGAAAGAGCAAGCCCTTTTGTTCCAGCCGCGACAAGCGGCCAATTTCCGGGCAGTACAAAACGCCTTCTTTGCCTTCTTCGAGCAGTTGCAGCGGCGCTGTCGTCAGCCGCGCCGGCACGATCGTCGTCCACGAGGTTTGCGTGTTCTGCAATGCTTGCGCGACGATTTCGTGGCCGGCGCCGGGTTCGCCGAGAATGAGGAGCGAGTTGCGATTGTTGGCGAGCCGGTTCAGCGTGTTTTCCAGCACCTTGATCGACTCGCTGGCGCCCAGACGCGACAGTGAGATGTGGCGCGGCGCTCTCGACGCCGCCGCTTTCAACGCCCGCTTGGTCGTTGACAAAAGTTTTTGCAAACCAATCGGTTTTTCGAGGAAATCGAAAGCGCCGATTCTCGTTGCGCCGATGGCGGTTTCGATCGTTGCGTGACCGGACATCATGATGACCGGCATGGTCAACAATTCGGCGCTCGCCCATTCGCGCAGCAGCGTCACGCCGTCGGTGTCGGGCATCCAGATGTCGAGCAAGACCAGCGCCGGTTCCTGCCGTTGCCGGTAGGCGCGAGCCTCGCGCGCGTTCTCGGCGAGAACGACGCGATAGCCTTCGTCAACCAAAATCTCCGACAACAATTCGCGGATGCCCGCTTCGTCGTCAACGATCAGAATTTCACGGGGTTGGGTGGTAGTCATGATTGCATTCTAACATCGCCGGCAAGTGGTAAGTGCAAGGTAATTTTACCGCCATGTGGCGCTTTGTTGGCAAGCGTCACGCGACCGCTGTGTTCTTCGACGATTTTTTTGACGATGGGCAGCCCCAGACCGGTGCCTTTGGCCTTGGTAGTGACGTAGGGTTCAAAGGCACGTTTCAGAACTTCTTCGGTGAAGCCGGAGCCGTCGTCGGCAATGCTGAGGCAGGCTTCGTCGCCCTCAACCGACAACTCGATCCGGTAGCCGGGGGCGGCGCTGCCGGCTTGGGCATCGATAGCGTTCTTCAACAGATTGTGGAACACCTGCCGCAAACGGTTGGCTTCGCCGTGCAGAATGACCGGCGTCTTCGGCAGGATCAACTGCAAGTGCGGCCGCAGATGATCGTAGAGCGCCAGCACTTCGTTCAACAACGCGGCGAGATCGAAATCGGTCAGTTGCCCCGGCCTCGGCTTTCGGGCATAGACGGCGAAATCGTTCACCATTTGTTTCATCGCCGCGACTTGCGAAACGATGGTCGAAGTTCCGCGCGTCAGCACATCCTGATCGGCGTTGCCCAGCTTGTCGGTCAGTTTCATCACCAGCCGTTCGGCAGACAACTGGATCGGCGTCAGCGGGTTCTTGATTTCGTGCGCGAGGCGACGCGCGACTTCGCTCCAGGCGGCGTCGCGCTGCGCCTGAACGACCGCCGAAACATCGTCGAAAACGACGACGTGACTGACCGGCGGGCCGGACAAACGGGTACCCCGCACCAGCAGCGTGCGCATCGTATCGGCGATTCTGACTTCGGCCTCCTGATGCCATTGCTCGTTGGCCGAAGAGGAAATGTGTTGTTCCAGCAAGCCGGCGAACGACGCCAACGCCGGTTGACGCGCTGCCCAACGCGCCGGCGGCTCGCCTTCAAGCTCGGCCAGCGGCGACTGCAAAATCACCGTCGCGCTTTGATTGACCGTGCGCAGTTGCAGC
>JAITBX010000004.1 GCA_031283405.1 Burkholderiales bacterium
AGACGCCGTGCGGCAAGGTTACGCGCTCTTCGCCGCGCCACAAAATTCGATAAGGCAAAACCGGCGTATAAAGCATGATCTTGCCGCGATGAACGCCCAGGCATTGTTCGCTGTGACGCAATTCGATGCGCGCATCGGGGCGGGCGTGTTGCAGTTGCCGAAGCATTTCATTCAGGCGGGCGAAGGTCGGCGCTCGCAATCCGGCGCGGCGAATGGCCAAGCGCAAAACGTGACGCGCCAACGCTTCCGGCAAGGTTTTCAACCGGTTGAGTTCCAACGGGAAACGGGCTTCGTCAATTTCGTGAAAGGCATCCGCAAGCAAGGTTGCGGTTTCAGCTTGCAAGGCGGCGGCGCGGCTCAGGGTTTTGCGGTACGCGGGGAATCCTTCTTCAAGAATCGGAAAAATGCGGTGGCGAAGAAAATTGCGCTTGAAGCCGACCTCGGCGTTGCTTTCGTCTTCGATCCATTCCAACTTGTGCGTTCGCGCATACGCAAGCAAAGCGGTACGCGGCACGTCAAGAAGAGGACGCCACAACGCCGGCGCGGTGTTACCGGCGACGGTTTGAGGCGTTTGATAGACGGCCATCGCGGCAAGCCCTTGCGGCCCTGCCCCGCGCAACAACTGCAACAGCAGTGTTTCCGCTTGATCGTCTTGATGGTGCGCCAGCACGATGGTGTCGGCGTTCATTTCTTCGGCCATCGCGCGCAGAGCGGCGCGGCGCGCTTGACGCGCGATTTCTTCGAGGCTGGTCTGCGGCTTTTGTTCAAGCGTCAATCGGCGTGATGTGAAAGCGATGCCGCGCGCGGCGCAGAAACGTTCGCAGAAAATCAGCCACGCATCGGCGTTGGGCGACAAGCCGTGATGCACATGCGCCGCAAAAAGCGGAGGCAGTTTTTCACGCGATTGGTAAAGCGCGTCGAGCAACACCGCCGAATCCAGTCCGCCGGAAAAAGCGACGAGAAGCGAGCGGGGCGTTTCCGACTGCGGGATCGACAGGAGCGCGCGCTCGATAAGAGAGATGACAGAAGCAGGCATGTCTTATTGTACGAGAGAAATGGGTGAGGCCAGAAGCCTTTGCTATTGCGCTCCTTCGGGATTGACGGGAAGCAGGGTAGGCGTTATATTCGTGCCACGAATCTTATATTAAATAGCACGAATAAAGGGGGCATGATGCGCTGTACTACCATTGATTTATTAGTTCGTTTGCGTTTGATCGCATTTTTATCGTTGAGCAGTCTGGCGTTCGGCGTTAACGCTTTTCAGCCGCTAATTACAGAGGATGCGGATACGCTGGGGAGAGGATGCAATCAGTTTGAGCTTTCGGTTGGTCAGGATCAAGAGAAATCAGACGGAGAAACAATCCGACGGCTGGATATTCCTTTGGTTTTTACGCGTGGTTTGACCGATTCGCTGGATGTCTATGCCGGCGCGGCGTATGCGCGGATCCGTCCGGACGCCACGGGTAACGGCAAAGGAATAAGCAACCCGATGGTTGGCGCGAAGTGGCGTTTTTACAGAAATGAGGAAAGCAAAACGAGCGTTGCGCTAAAACCGGAAATTCTTTTTCCGGTCAGCGCGTTGCACGAAGAGGCCGGTTTGGGGGTCGGCAAAACATCCGGCAGTTTGACGTTGGCGCTAACGCAGGGGATCGGTTTCGGCGAAATCTACGTCAATGCTGTGATCGGTCGTGACCGCTTTCGCAACACGGACATTGCTCATGACGTAACCTACAGTCGCTTTTCGGCGGCTCCCGTCTGGGAGGTTACGGAAGAATGGCAACTGGCGTTAGACGCGGGGGCGGAAATCGCGAATGGCGGCGGAACGAGAACTTATAAGCGTTACGCCGAACTGGCGGCAATCTATTTGCCGAGCAAAGACCTCGATTTCTCTCTTGGTTTTATCGTGGCGACCGACAACCAAAGCCCGTGCACTACGACGTATACGCCGGTTGCCAGTATGTCTTGGCGTTTTTAAGACGCGCGTTTTTCTTCAGGCGGCCACTTCCTCGAACTTTCCGAAGCCCATGATTTTTTCCTGACGCATCGCCAGCCGCTTGGAAGCCGAAAGGCCGTTGAGCTTTTTGAGCCCTTCGGCCAGAGAGGCTTTGAGGGTGGTCATGATTTGCGCGTGATCGCGGTGGGCGCCGCCGAGCGGTTCGGGGATGATCTCGTCGATCAGCCCCAATTGCTTCAGGCGCGGTGCCGTGATACCGAGGGTTTCGGCGGCATCCGGCGCGTAGGAAGCGGATTTCCAGAGAATCGAAGCGCACCCTTCCGGCGAGATGACCGAATAAATCGAATATTGCAACATATACATCAGGTCGCCGACCGACATCGCTAACGCGCCGCCGGAACCGCCTTCACCGATCACGGTGACCAGCACCGGCACTTTCAGCACAGACATTTCGTAAAGGTTGCGACCGATGGCCTCCGACTGACCGCGCTCTTCGGCGCCGATGCCGGGGTAAGCGCCGGGCGTATCGATGAAGGTAAACAGTGGCAACTCGAATTTTTCGGCGAGTTTCATCAGACGCAACGCTTTGCGGTAACCTTCGGGGCGCGGCATGCCGAAATTGCGGAAGATTTTCTCTTTGGTGTCGCGGCCTTTCTGGTGGCCGATCACGACGCAGGGTTTGTCGTTGAACCGCGCAAAGCCGCCGACGATGGCGGCGTCGTCGGCGAAGGCGCGGTCGCCGTGCAGTTCGTGAAAATCGGTGAACAGCGCATTGATGTAATCGAGGCTGTAAGGACGTTGCGGGTGGCGCGCGACTTGGGTGATCTGCCAGGCGCTGAGTTTGCCGTAGATATCTTCGACGAGCCGATTGCTCTTTTTCTGAAGCCGCTCGATTTCTTCGGAGATGTTGATGGATGGGTCTTCATCGACACAGCGCAGCTCGTCGATCTTGGCCTGCAACTCGGCAATGGGTTGCTCAAATTCGAGAAACGTTTGTTTCATGGAGTTTTTGGAATGGCAGAGTCAAAAGTTGAGGTCAAATCATAACGCAAGATGGCGCGTTTCAAAAAGGGATAAGCAACAGAGTTTTTTCATCTGTAAAAACAAAAGGTTGTCGCGCGTTCTTGATGTCATGAGTGAAGCAAAGTCACAAGATGAACGGCAGAATGCGCTTCGTATGGGCTTGGTAGTCGCGGTATTCGGGGTAGCGTTCGCAAAGAAGGCGCTCCTCATACCGCGATTTGAAGTGCAGCAGAGCCATCAAAATGGTCATGATCAGCCAGCGCCACCATTCGCCGTACAAGAGGGTGATGCCCGCCAACGCCAGGAACAGCGCCAGATACATCGGATGGCGAATGAAGCGGTAAGGGCCGGTGGTGACGAGGCGATTGCCGGGCGGCGGCTCGGGGCGACCGCTGAAATTGTCGAGAGGGTTGTGGCGCAGCACCCAGAGAAACAACAAAGCGGCAATGGTTAATAGCGCGTAAGCGGCCAGCGCCTTGTTATCAGCCCAGACCGTCGGAAGCCCTGACCACGGCGCAAGAAGGGCGATTATCAAAACAACTTGTATTTGAAAAAAAGGCACGGAAAGACCCTTTATTAAAAATGGGAGCAGAGAGTGAAAGTTTATCTTATAATCTCGAAAATTTTGTTTCAGAAAGTTCCAAGGATACGCTGATTTAACCCGTTCGCCCTGAGCTTGTCGAAGGGCAAAAGGCGCAAATCAAGGGTCTCGACAGAGTCAGCCCGTACGGTTGGGAATTGCGCATCCTTGATTTGACGTTTGTTTCGTTTCATTCGTTTCAGGAGAGCATTATGAGGGCAAGACTATGTTGATTGGCATTCCTCTAGAACGCCACCCCGGCGAAACCCGGGTGGCAGTAACGCCGGAAACCGTGAAGAAGCTGCTGGCGAGCGGCGCTCATACGCTTGTTGTCGAGCGTGGCGCAGGCCTTGCGAGCAGTTTCCCCGACGCGGCTTTCGAGGCGGCCGGCGCCAAATTGGGTTCAGCGGACGAAGCACTCGCCGCCGATATCGTACTCAAGGTGCGCGGACCGGACGCCGGCGAGTTGGCAAAAATGAAGAAGGGCGCATTGTTGGTCGGGTTGCTCAATCCGTTCGACACGGCGGCAGTCGAAAGTTACACGAAAACCGGAATGACGGCGTTTGCGCTGGAAAAATTGCCGCGCATCAGCCGCGCGCAGTCGATGGACGTGCTGTCGTCGCAGGCCAATATCGCCGGCTACAAATCGGTGATTCTGGGCGCGAATGAGTACGGCCACTTCATGCCGATGCTGATGACCGCAGCGGGAACGGTGAAAGCGGCGCGCTTGATGGTGTTGGGCGTCGGCGTTGCCGGCCTGCAAGCCATCGCAACGGCCAAGCGTTTGGGCGCTGTCGTTGAAGCGTCCGACGTGCGTCCTTCCGTCAAAGATCAAGTCGAATCGCTGGGCGCCAAATGGGTCGATGTGCCTTACGCCAACGATGAAGAACGTCAGATCGCCGAAGGCGTCGGCGGTTACGCGCGGCCGATGCCTCCCGAGTGGATGGCGCGGCAAGCGGGCATCGTTCACGAGCGCGCCTTGCAAATGGATATCGTGATTACCACGGCGTTGATTCCGGGACGCCCCGCGCCGAAGCTCATCAAGGCGGCGACGGTGGCGGCGATGAAGCCGGGTTCGGTGCTCATCGACTTGGCGGCAGAGCAGGGCGGCAACGTCGAAGGTTGCGAAGCGGGAAAAACGGTGAACGCCGGCGGCGTGAAAATCGTCGGTTGCGTGAATCTGGCGGCCACGGTTCCTGCCGACGCCAGCGCGCTCTACGCCCGCAACGTGTTCAACTTCCTCGCCCTGATGATCGACGCCAAGAGCGGCGCTTTCGCTTTGCCGGAAGACGACGAAATCATTCAGGGAACGCTGCTGTGCAAAGACGGCGCACCGTTCGTTGCTAAAAAGTAAGGAGAGAAGCCATGTTTGCAGGGGTTGATCCAGTAGTAGTCAATCTGTTTGTGTTCGTGCTGGCGATATTCGTCGGCTACCACGTGGTGTGGAACGTCACGCCGGCGCTGCATACGCCGCTGATGTCCGTCACCAACGCCATTTCCGGCATCATCCTGGTAGGCGCCATGCTGGCCGCTGCGCCCGTCGCGTTCGATTGGGGCGGCTGGGTCGGCGTGTTGGCGGTAGCGCTGGCCTCGGTCAACGTGTTTGG
>JAITBX010000053.1 GCA_031283405.1 Burkholderiales bacterium
CAACACTTCAAACAACATTCGCGCCGATCTGCCCGTGCGCCGTTCCAATCGCAACTGATCGAGAACCTCCCACATCGGCGCGCCGAGCAAGCGAATAACGATTTCACGATCCGACAGCGACGTGTAGTTGTACGGAATCTCGCGGAGCCGAGGCGTTGCCGACGGCGCGTCATCGTTCATGGCGGCGTCGATCGTGGTGGTGAGCAGTGGTTCAGTCATGGTGCGCAAAAATATTGCTGAACTTGTTATTTTACCGCAGCCGCGCTTTATCCGCATTCGGCGCGGGAGAGGCGTTACGTTATGTCGTGAAAGTTTTTTCGGGCGGCAGGATGCCGCCCCTGCGATACGTCGCCATTTTCAGGTATTCTTTGCTTTTTAGAAAGAAAAATCATGCGGATTTTACACACAATGTTGCGCGTCGGCGATCTGGCGCGTTCACAAACGTTTTACACCGAAGTGTTGGGCATGCGAGTGCTGCGCACTGTTGACCGACCGGAGCAAAAATATACGCTCGCCTATCTCGGTTACGGCGATGAGGCCGACGAGGCGACGCTGGAGTTGACTTACAACTACGGCGCCGATCGCTATGATCTCGGCAACGCTTACGGCCACATCGCCGTTGAAGTTGACAACGCCCAAGCCGCTTGCGACGCGGCGCGCGCTCAAGGCGCAAAAGTGGTGCGCGAAGCAGGGCCGGTCATGGGCGGCAAAACCATCATCGCGTTTCTCGAAGACCCCGACGGTTATAAAGTCGAATTGATCGAACGCGGCTCGCCGTATTGAGTTGAAGAGTCACACAGGCGAGTTTAAAACCCGCCCCTACTTCGCCGCCCCAACATTCTGCGTCAACGCCGCCTTGAGTCGCGCCATGTCGAAACCTTGCGCGGCGACTGAACCCGGCACGAGGTGAAACAGTCGCGGCATCTGGTAGATCAGCACATAGTCGTCGTTGCATCGCCACTTGAAAATGTTTTTCCACAAAAGCAAGGCGCTGCCGTCGGGCGCGGTGAATTGCACGCCTTCGTCGAGAAGGGCGACGGTAATCTCGTGATGAAGCATTTTGTTTTGCCGATAATTCCGGCGCAACGACAAGGGAAAGATTATGAAGCGGAACACGAGGAGCACGACGGCCAGTCCGGCAAAGTCGCCGTACACTGAAGTCCAGTCGTGAGACATCACGCCCATGATCAAAATCCACCCTATCATGGCCGTTGCCACCACCGCCCATTGAAACGGCGCCGGTCGCGCATGAAGCGTGGTCGCGCGCACATAATCGCGTTCGGTGATGTGGTAGCGCGCTTGCATTGGCTCGGACATCGGTGGTTTCCTTTTCAAAAATTATGTTTTCGCCGACGTGTTTGGCGCGGCTTTCGGTTTGAAGCGAAAACCGATGTACAACAGCAGCACCCAGAACGGAATGGCGATAACGGACATACTGATATTTTGCACCAGCATTTTGATTCCCGCCCACACTTCGCCGGCGGCAATTTTCTGATACGGTTCCATACCCGGCATCAGCATGATGATAACCAGAATGAAAACAACGAAAGCGAGACACAGATAATTTCCGACCGGATACCAAAGCGCCTTGAACGCCGTAACGACGCCGTCGCGTTTCTGGGCGGCGCGGAATTTGAGATGCGCCAGACTGATCATCGCCCAGTTAATGACCAGCGCCGCGACAACCAGCGACATCAAAATCGCCATCGCTTCTTCGGGAACCAGATAATTGACGGCCACGCAGATGAGCGTTGCCACCGACGACAGAAGCAACGCCACAATCGGAACGCCGCGGCGGTCTACTTTCATCAGCGCTTTCGGACCGTTGCCCTGAAGCGCCAGCCCGTAAAGCATCCGGCTGTTGCAGTAAACGCAACTGTTGTACACCGACAGCGCCGCCGTCAGAATCACGAGATTCAAAATATGCGCCGCGCTGTGAATACCAATTTGCGAAAAGATCAGCACGAACGGGCTATTGCTGTAATCGTTCCCGCCTTTGCCGATGATTTCGACCAGCGTGTTCCACGGATACAACGCCAGCAAAACGGTCAACGCGCCGATGTAAAAAATAAGAATACGGTAAAGCACTTGGTTGATCGCGCGCGGAATGGTTTTCGACGGATTGCTCGTTTCCGCCGCCGCGATGCCGACAAGCTCCAGTCCGCCAAACGAAAACATGATGATCGCCATCGCCATCAACATCCCGGAAAATCCCATCGGGAAAAAGCCGCCGTTTGCCCACAAGTTGCTGATCTTCGCCTGCTCGCCGCCGGTGCCGGTCAACAGCAAATAAGCGCCGAGCAAAATCATTCCGATCACCGCCGCCACTTTGATGATCGCAAACCAGAACTCCATCTCGCCGTACAAACGCACATTGGCGAGATTGATCGCGTTAATAAACAGGAAGAACGCCGCGACGGAAACCCACGTCGGAATTTCCGGCCACCAGAATTGCACATAGATGCCGACCGCCGTCAGCTCGGACATGCTTACCAACACATAGAGCGCCCAGTAATTCCAGCCCGAAAAGAAACCGGCGAAATCGCCCCAGTATTTGTGCGCGAAATGGCTGAACGATCCGGCAACCGGCTCATGCACAATCATCTCGCCCAACTGCCGCATGATCAAAAAAGCGATGAGCCCGCCGATCGCGTAACCCAGCACCATCGACGGCCCGGCGGTTTTCATCACGCCCGCCGAGCCGAGGAACAAGCCGGTGCCGATCGCGCCGCCCAGCGCAATGAGTTGAATGTGCCGGTTTTTCAGCCCGCGTTGCAGTTGTCCGTAATGCCCCGTGTCCATCATGCTTTCCTTATAGGATGATTAGCGCACACTACAACAAGAAAGCGCGCGTGCCAAGCGCAAAACGCAGCAGGCATTGACCGTTATCAAGGCAGAGTCAGGAATCGGGGGCAAGGGTCAAAACGTGGAGGCGACCTGTGGTTGCCCGTAAGAGCGTAGGGCGGCAAGAGCGTAGCGGATAAGGCGAAGGCCGCCGCCATCCGCCGATCAACAAAAACGGTGGATGACACCGCTTCGCGGCTTATCCACCCTACGCCTTATACACTTGTGACCGCAGTGAATGTGGAGATAGGCAAAGAAGCAAAGCGCCTCTTCGCAAGCGCGAAATAAAATTTTGGTGCATACTTCGCCGGCATGATAACCTATGCGCTTAATCGGAAAATCGCGCCATGAACCCCAACATCGAAGGCTTTGAAAACGCGCCGACGCCGTGCCGTCCTGATGCAATCACCGAATCTTCGCTGAAGCGGCTCAAGACTGTTGCCGTGATCTTGTTGATGCTGGCGATGATTAGTGTGGCGTTGTCGTTTTGGATGTGGCAACGCCAAAGCCCGGAGCAGGGGCCGTGGGGCTTGGCGGTGTTGCCCGACGGACAAGTTTGGTTAAGCGTTGACGATGAACTCTGGCGACTGGATACGGAGGGGCATCTCCAGCGAAAAGTGAGCGCCGTCGAAGCCGGCTTGCCGGGCGCGGCGGCCATTCTGATGCCGTATCCGGATGGTCACTTGGCGGCGTGGTCGCGCCGCGATTCCACGTTGTACTTGCTGACGGCGGACGATGCGCACTCCGTAGCGATCATCACGCCGCAATGGCCGAGCGATCTCGCGCGCTACGGCAACGACAACATTCACTATGCTTTCGCGCCCGACGGGCGCATCGCCATTGCTGCCGCCAGCGGGTCGGTAGTAGCACTGTTCGATGCGCAGGGACGTTATCTGGCGCGCTCGCCGGCAGGAGCGTTTCACTTCACCAACGGTTTGTGGTGGGCGAACGGCTGGTGGTGCACCGACACCAATCGCTTTACGCTGGTGCAGTTGGACGACAAAAATTTGACCGAGACGCAGCGGGTAACGTTGAACGATCACGAGCGAGGCTGGCGTTTTCTAGGCTTGGCGGCAACATCGCGAGGCAAGGCCGACGAAGATCAGAATCCGCTGGGCGTAGTGGAACGCTTGGATAACGGGATGGTGTACGGCCACATCGTCGATATTTTTCCCAGCGGAGATCAAAGCGCTTATCCCGTGCCGGAAAGCGAAAGCGCGCTGGAGGCTCGCGCTTTGGCCTGGCTGGGCGACACTCTGTTGGTGACGGATGGACAAGGTTTTGCCATTAGGCGTTACAGCGCCGATCGCAGCTTGTTGAGCGATTGGGGAGATGCTGCCGTGCAAGCGGAGTTGACACAGCAGTACGCCCATGTCGAAAGCAGCCGCTTTTGGTATCGCATCTTTCTGACGAGCGCGATAGCGCTGTTCTTGTTGGGGCTGATCGTGGCGTTGCGACAGCGGTATCTGGAGGCGCGCGCCAGGAAAGCTGAAGATTCTTCTGATGTTGCGGTATCGCCGGAGCAAATATCTGACATCGCGGGCAAGTTAAATCTGTCGAGCGATGAATTGATAGGGCAGCGCTTGCAAGTTCAATGGCCTCTCTTTTTGGTGATCCTGGTCACCATGTCGGCCACGTTTTATCTCACGCATCAAGCAAAGACAAGCGCCTCCGGCGATAAAACGCTATGGCTGATCGTCGCGGCGCTGGCGATAATGGTGCTGATGGGGGTGTGGGCGAGCCGTCGCATGTTTCGTGCCATGCGAAACGACGAGAGGTTCGCCAACACTCGCGCGCTCCAGCTGTTGAAGCGAACCGATTTTTTCTGGCCGCTGCGCCAACCGGACGAAATCCCGTGCGAAACCATGATGCTGGATCGCGCCAGTCTTTGGCTGGTGCTGACCAATCAGCGCTTGCTGATGTTTCGCACCAATGCTTTTGAGGCGCGCTTGCACCTCAGCCTGCCGCGCAGCGCGCTTCGCGGCGCGCAGTTCGTGCCGTCGAAACAAATGCCGTGGTGGAAACAAAAGATGTTTAGCGATGGCAGCTTGCGCTTTTTGCTGGCTGACGGCAGCGTTATTACCGGCATCGTCGGCTATGGTTGCGCGAATGTCGCGCAACGCATAACGGAGTTAATCACGCGAGCGCCGGTCAAGCTCGAAGGAGAAATGTTGGGAGAAATGCCGAAGGGAGAAAGGCTGAAAAAAGAAACGCTGAGGGAAACCCCGGCCAACCAGCGACGCGCGAGTTGGCAAGTGTTCGCGTCTTTTCTGATCCCCGGCTTGGGGCAATGGATGCAGAATCGTTTTGTTTTCGGCTTGCTGTTTTTCGTTATATGGCTTGCCATCGCGGGGAGGTTTGCTTACATTGTTTGGATCGCTTGGGCGCCCCGCAAGGAAGTTTTTGCGAGCGATTTTTGGCGCGCGGGGTTGACGCTGTTGATCGTTTGCTTGGCGGCGGCTTACGACGCTTGGCGAATGCGCGGCTCGCCTTCGCGGGAATAACGGCAAGCGTAGCGCGTAGGGCGTAGGGCGGATAAAGGCCGAAGGCCGCCATCCGCCGATCAACAAAAACGGGGGATGACGCCGCTTCGCGGCTTATCTACCCTACGATACTGGAGTTTCAGCAAGCTCTATTTCACCGTCGGCTCTCCGAAGAATTTCCTTGTGGCGGGTTCCCTTGCCTTTTTCTTGGCGGCTTTCTATGTGATTCAGCGCCAACGTTTTCGTGAAATCGCCACGCTTGCCGCGCTTTGCTGGTCTGAGAGCAAGGAAGATCATAATCGCCCCTTGTCTCATGAATAGCCCTTTTTCTAAATTTCCTAAATAGCGCGTAGCGAGTGGATAGGTAAAGGCGCGCGACGTGACCGCGCTCATGTTTCTGCTCAGCGCCAAAGGCGCGTTTCCTGGCAGGGTGCTATTTAGAAAGCTGCATATGTTGCGGGCTGGATTGTTTCGCCGCTTCGCTTCTCGCAATGACAGAATGGAAAAGCCGTCATTCTGCGCGAAGTCGCAGAATCCAGAAAAGAGAGGCATAGATTCTGCGGCTCCGCTTCGCTTCGCGCAGAATGACGAAGGAAGCGGTCTTTTGCCGCGAGCAAAACGTGAGCAGCCGCAGATCGCCTCTACGATTGATTTTGCGAAGAATCGGATTCTCGCCGACGCAGCGCGGCAAAAGCGCCGACTTCATCGGCGGTCTGGTGACCATTTTTTATACAGTCGCTGAGTGAGATGCCGCCGCGCCAGTTGGCGCAGAAGAAAAGCCCCGGCGCTTGCGGACGAATTGCGTCAACGCGACGCACCCGTTCGAGGTGGCCTAATGTGTATTGCGGAATCGCGCGCGAGTGACGGCTGATCTTTGTCCACAACGGTTTTCCTTGCGCGCCGATCAACGCCGCCAGATCGCGCTCGCTCATTTCCCGCAGAGCATCGTCGTCGCGCTCGGGCAATTCGGGACGGCGCATGCCGCCGATGAAAGTAGTCAGCACGGCGTGTTTCTCATCGGTGCGATGCTCGAACATGCTGCTCGAAAACAGCGTGCCCAGAATCTGCGTGTTTTCTTTGCGCGGCACGAGAAAGCCGAAACCGTCCAGCGGATGCGTGATGTCTTCGCGCCGCCAGGCGGTGATGAGAACCGACACCGGCGCGTAAGGAATTTCGCGCAACGCTTGCACAGCGGCGTCGGCCTCCTGCATTTTCAACGAAGCAAGCAACGTCGCCGTGGCGTCGGCGGGCGTGGCAAGTACGACGCTATCGGCGCTGTAAGTGATATTTCGTTCCGCGCTTTTCTCATCCGCGCGAACGCCGCTGACGCGCCAGCGATTTTCTGCGCCGTCAACAACATCGCGCGCGATGGATGTTATTTTGACGCCGGTTTCGACGATGCCGTCGGCGGCGATGATGCCGCGCGTCAACGCATCGGTCAGCGTTTGCATGCCGTCGCTGAACGAAAAACTTTTGGCGTTGTTCTTCGATTTCTCGCGCTGTCGTTTGCGTTCGCGGGCGCCGAGTATCATGCCGCGAATCAAACCGCCGTAACGCTGTTCGAGCGCGAACAATTTCGGAAACGCCGCTCGCACTGACAACTGATCGGGGTTGCCGGCAAAAACGCCGGCGACGAACGGCTCGATGGCGTAGTCGAGGAACTCCGCCCCCAAGCGGCGGAGAACGAAGGCGGCAACGCTCTCATCGCTCTCCGGCGATGAACGCGCCACGAACGGCTCGCGCAGCAATCCGAGTTTGGTTCCCGTCGAAAACAACGGCGTCGAAAAAAAAGCGGGCGGCGACATCGGCAACGGGATCAACTGTCCGTTGCGCACGATGAAACGGCAGTCGGCGATTTTGAGCGCGTCGGCGCGTTGCTCGCGGATGCCGAGCGCGTCGAGTAAATCATTGATAAGCGGCGTCGTGTCCATGCCGCTGTTCGGCCCCGACTCCCACAACATGCCGTCGTTGCGACCGGAAGCGATGACGCCGCCGGTGCGCGACGCCCTCTCCAGCACGCGCACGCGAAATCCCTTTTGCGTCAAGCGATACGCGACGACCAAACCGGAAACGCCGCCGCCAACAACGATCACATCACTCGCGCCCGTTTCATGACTTTCCCTGTTTGCCGCCATCCTCGTCCCCTTTGTTGCAATCACTCATAAAACAAACCGGTTTTATAACACTTTTGATTCAAGCCCCGCACTCTCGCCCGCGGCGAGAGTACAACCCCCGCCCCTTTCGGGGCGACCTCTTTCAAAAGGGGTCATAGAGAGGAGCGGCAATTCTCTGATGCCCGATCCCTGATTACGGCATCGCCGCCGGCAACGCCATGTTTGCTTCGGGCTGCGTCGCCATCGCTTCCGCTTCGATGCGGGCAATCGCCGCGCTCAGTTGTTGATACTCCTGCGAGCCTTCCGACTTTTGCGAAAGCAACGCTTTCCAGTACATCACCGCGCCGGTGTAATCACGCGATTCATACGCCGCGCCGCCGGCCAGTTCGAGCGCCATCGCATTGTTGGGCGAAAGCGCCAGCGCTTTTTCGACCAACTCACGCGGCCTTCCCGCGAAGGTTCCGCCCTGCGCCATCCCGATCGCTTCGGCCAACTCGCACAACACCGTTGCGTCGTTGGCCACTTTTGACGAAGCGCCGATCGCCGACTCGAACGCTTTTTGCGCTTCCTGAAAACGATCGCCTTCCATTTCATAGCGACCCAGCAACACCCACGAACGCGCATCGCGCGGATTGTGTTTCAGATGTTCAAGCAACTGGCGATAATCCGTTCCGCCTTCACCGTCGGCAACGATGCTCAGCGTGTCGATGCCGCCGATTTTCAAATACAGTCCGCCCGCCAGAAGCGGCACCAGAAACATCACGGCAATGCCGGCGGCGCGTGCCGGCGCGCGCATTCGCGGTGTGTTCACGCCGGTGGTGTCGTCGAGCAGGCGACGATTCAATTCGATGCGCGATTCTTCAAGCGCTTTCGGCGAAATTCGTCCGCACTGATAGTCAACGTCCAGTTGCGCCAGTTCGTCCCGATACACTTCGAGGTTGGTCGTTTCACGATCCGGATCGGTGCGAACGCCCGGCGCCGAAAACAAGCGCGGCCCGATCCACGCCAACGTCAGAATCACCATCAGCGCCGCCACACCGGCGAATAAATAAGCAGCAAAAGAAATCATGACTTCGACTCCCCCAAGTGGTTCCTGTCACTATGCACTATGTCGCGGCTTTCTTTGTGCCGCTTTCGCTTTCGGTAAGATTGGCTTCGGCAACCGCCAATGCCACCATGTTGATGATGCGCCGCACCGTTGCCGAAGGCGTCAGAATGTGAATCGGCGCGTTGACGCCCAGCAAAATCGGACCGATGGTCACGTTGTTGCTGCCGGTAATTTTGAGCAGATTGAACGCGATGTTGGCGGCGTCGAGCGACGGCATCACCAGCAAATTGGCCGAACCGGTCAACTTGGCGTTGGGAAACACGGCGGCGCGCACATCTTCGCTCAACGCCGAGTCGCCTTGAATTTCGCCTTCGACTTCCAGCAACGGATCAAGCGATTGGATCAGCGGCAAAGCGTCGCGCATTTTTTGCGCCGACGGCAAATTGCTGGTGCCGAAACTCGAATGCGACATCAACGCCACTTTCGGTTCCAGTCCGAAACGCCGCACACTGCGCGCTGCCATGACTGTGATTTCCGCCACTTGCTCCGGCGTCGGATCGGCATTGATGTAAGTGTCGGTGATGAACAGGGTGTGATTCGGCAGAATCAATCCGTTCATCGCCGCGTAATTCTTGATGCCGGGGCGCTTGCCGATGATCTGGTCGATGTAGTGCAGATTCAAACCGTAATGCGCGACCAACCCGCAAATCATTCCGTCCGCCTCACCGCGGCGCACCGCCATCGCGCCGATCAGCGTTGGCCGCCGCCGCGTTTCCAGCTTCGCGTATTCGACCGACACGCCTTTGCGTTGCGTCAGTTCATAGTATCCCGACCAGTATTCGCGATAGCGATCATCGTGTTCGGGATTGATGAGTTCAAAATCGCGCCCGGGCTTGAGCCGCAAGCCCAGCCGCGCAATTCGCCGCTCGACCACTTGCGGACGACCGATCAGCGTCAGCTTGGCGATATTTTCGTCGAGCAGAATTTGTACTGCGTGCAAAGTTCGCGTATCTTCGCCTTCGCACAGCACGATGCGCTTGGGCGCTTCCTTGGCAGCTTCGATCACCGGCTTCATCAAAAAAACGGAGTGATAAACGAATTGCTGCAACTGTTGCTGGTACGCATCGAAGTCTTTGATCGGATATTTTGCCACGCCCGAATCCATCGCCGCTTTCGCCACCGCCGGCGCAATCTTCAAAATCAGGCGCGGATCGAAAAGTTTCGGAATCAGATACTCCGCACCGAAACGCATGTCGCGGATGTTGTACGCTGCCGCCACGATTTCGGATTGCTCGTCCATCGCCAGATCGGCGATGGCGCGAACGCAAGCGATTTTCATCGTGTCGGTGATCTGCGTCGCGCCGACATCGAGCGCGCCGCGAAAGATGAACGGAAAACACAGCGCGTTATTGACTTGGTTCGGATAATCCGAGCGACCGGTGGCAATTACTGCGTCGGAACGCACCGCCTTGACTTGTTCGGGAAGAATCTCCGGCTCCGGATTCGCCAGCGCAAACACCAGGGGTCTTTCCGCCATCGACGGCAACCACTCCGGTTTCAGCACTTTTCCGGCGGACAAACCCAGAAAAACATCGGCGTCCGGCAGAATTTCCGGCAATTTGCGCTTGTCGGTTTTTTGCGCGAATTGCTTTTTGTGTTCGTCCATTTCGATTTCGCGGCCTTCGTAAACGACGCCGTGAATGTCGCAAACCCAGATGTTTTCGCGCTTGGCGCCGAGCAGCACCAGCAATTTCAGACACGACAACGCCGCCGCGCCCGCGCCCGAGCAAACGATCTTGACGCTTCCGAGCGTTTTGCCGACGACCCGCAAGCCGTTGGTTAACGCCGCGCCGACGATGATCGCCGTGCCGTGCTGATCGTCGTGAAACACCGGAATTTTCATTCGCTGACGGCAATGTTCTTCGATATAAAAACATTCCGGCGCTTTGATGTCTTCGAGATTGATGCCGCCGAAAGTCGGCTCCAGCGCGCACACCATGTCAACCATTCGTTGCGGATCGGCTTCATGAACTTCCAGATCGAAACAATCGACGCCGGCGAATTTCTTGAACAGCATCGCCTTGCCCTCCATCACCGGCTTTGCCGCCAGCGGCCCGATGTTGCCCAATCCGAGCACCGCCGTTCCGTTGGTAATCACCGCGATCAGATTGCCGCGCGATGTCAACTCCCGCGCCTCTTCGGGGCACGCCGCGATTTCTTCGCACGCTGCGGCAACGCCCGGCGTGTAAGCCATCGCCAGATCGCGTTGCGTTATCATATTCTTCGTCGGCAGCACCTCGATTTTGCCGGACGGGCGTTTGCGGTGATAGTCGATGGCGTTTTGACGAAAATTTTCTTCGGGCATCAAGACCCCCTGAAAAAAACAATGGAAGAATGATAGCGGAAATCCCCTGAGCGCCGCGAATATGCCGCCCAAACCCGCGTAACGGATGGTCATTCTGTGGGGCATGTCGCCGCCTATGACGCGCTCGCGGCGCTCGTCAACCGATGAAAAAAATCAGTGCGGCGACCAGCGTCGGCCCCAGCGCCGCCAGAAACAGCTTGAGCGGGTTGACCGAGGCATCCTCAAAACAGCTTTTCAGAAGTGCAACGCCGGCGGGATTGGGCGCGTTGGCAATCACGGTCAGGCCGCCGCCGGTAACCGCGCCGGCGACGAGGGAATAGCGAAACGCGGCGTCGGTGCCCTCCACCAGCGAACCCAGATACGTCAGCGCCGCGTTGTCGGTGATCGCGGTCAACGCCGTCGCGCCCCAGAACAAAAGATTCGGCGACATGCCGCTCAACACTTCCTGCAAGCACCATGTCTGCATGCCGCCCAACACGACCAGACCGCCGAGAAAAAACGCAACCAACATGCTCTCGCGCAACATCAACAGTTTGTTTTGAAACTTCGGATACGCGGTGGCCACCCCCAGAAAGAACAACAGCAGCGGAATGAAAATTGCCGGATGACGCGCAAAATAAACAATCCCCGCCAGCAAGAGCAAATGAATGATTCGCACGAGCAGCGGAATCGGCGTTTCCTCGATGACCGGCTCGCGCGCGCGTCGGACGATCATTTCCCGAAAAAGAT
>JAITBX010000070.1 GCA_031283405.1 Burkholderiales bacterium
TGGGTGGACTAACCCCCACCCAATATGCGGAGCAGTTGAAAAGGAAAGAAGCGGAAAAAACCGATATACTGCAACTTGGACTCTAAATCCCCATGCTACTCAAGACGGGGGGACGTCGCCCTGAAGCTCAGCCATTATCGGCGGAACGCTTAAAATCGCTCCGATCACCCCGCTCGCCAACACCGGCGACGCAACAGCGGCTTTCTCCATCGCCAGCGCCGTCAGCGCTGATTGTTCCGTCCACCCTTCTGGTACGCGATCGACCAGCATGGCGGTTTGCATCCCCGGCATCTTGATCGAGTAGCGCGTTACCGGATTGCCGAGCGCGTCAACGCCTTCGACTTCGGTGGTGTACTTTTTGCTTGATTCGACCGTCAAACCTTCATCGTCGAGATCGGCTTGCGACAATGCGCGAGCTGAACATTTGCAGCCAAACTCGCGGCACGGCGTGATCTTGCGCCAGATCGGATCGTCAAACTTAAACACGCGGCCATCGAGGGCGATGTGCTCAGGACGCGGAATTTTTGATGCGCCGTGCAGCCATTGCCAGTAAGGGCGGTTCGCCTTGTTCGCCATCATCTGTTCGCGGCGGCCGGCGGCGTAAGCGCGACGAACATTCTCGTCGTAGATGATTTCGAGGCGACGAGGGCTGCCGAGCATCCCTTTCAAAACTTCGCCGGTTTCAAGGTCGATATGTTCAGCTTTCCCCCACCAGCCGAGCGCTTGCAAGCGCGGCGTCAGGTTGCGTTTAAACTCTTCGAGCGTGATGCCCTCATTGATGGCGCGATCGACTTCCGCCCGCAATGCCATCGCCACATCCATCGACGAGATACGCGCAGCGGTAAAAGCTCGCCGATGCGTGTCGTCGCTGATCGGCTTCCAGTCGAGCGGAACGTAGTTTTTCTTTCTCGCAAAATACCGCACAGCCGCTTCCGGCGGCAGGCCGAAGGCGAAGGCGAGGTTAGGCGTTTCTTTCATCGGCGCTCATTCGCCCGTAGGTTTGCGCCACAAACATCGCCCGCCCCAGCGCGGTTTCGAGTTTGTCGAGCTTCAGCCCGGGAACGACGTTGTCGATGGCGGTCAGCATTTCCTCGTAGCTGCCAGCTGCGAAAATCGCGTCGATGACCGGCTGCAACATCTGCCGCGCCTGCTCGTTGAGTGCTTGCGGCGGCAGCGCTTCAATCATCGCGTCGAAGGCGGCGTTGGCAACGTCGGCGTCGGTGGGGGCGGCGAAAGTTGGCGTCCCCCTCACTCCCTGCCCTTCTCCCACGAGGGGAGAGGTGGGAGAAACAGGCTCAAAGCCATCGCCGTAGATCGCGGTCAGCGATTCCGGCTTGCGTTTCCAGCCGATGTTAAACAGTATCTGGTCGCGCTCGGCGGCAGTTTTCAAATCCTCGCCCTCGTCGAAATCGCGCCACACTTTCGGCGCGCGCGCGCCGGGCATATTGAAGTCGATCAGCCACTGCACCAGCGTCTTGTTGAGCACGGCAGAGAGCAGATCGCTATCGGCACGCGAGAGTTCGAGCCGCACTTCGTTGCGAATGATCGACGCTGCCGCCAGTGAGCCGCCCGTTTCGCGTGACGAGTTGGCTTCGCCCAGCACGGCTTCGGTAATCATCTCGTCGCAGTAGCGCAGGAGCCGCTCATACGTATCGCCGCCGCCGGCGCGCGAGGCTTCGAGCAGCTCGATCAGCATGCTGTCAGGCACAGCGATGGCCGCGTCCTGCGCGATACGCGCCATTGACGCAAGCAAATTTCTTTGCTCGGAATCCGGCGTGCCCGCCGGGTATTTGCCGACGGCGGTCGGGCTGCCGAATTTGTCGGCAAAGGTGAGCCAAAATTCCATTCCTTCCCGCTTGAACCACACCGGCCAGAAGAGCCGCGTACCAAGCCCCAGCCCGAAGGGGTTTCCGTCCTTCGCGCCGACACTGTGAACGATGAATTTGCGAGGAGGCAATTCTTCGCCGGTGAACGGCTGCGCTTCGGTAAGCAGGCGAAGGCTGCCGTCCTCGGCGAAGGTGAAGCGGCGCTGATCGCGCGGAATCATCGCAGCAACGACGGTCTGGCCGTCGCTGTTGTCCCACATGATTTCGGTGACGGCGAAACCTTTGAGCAGCGCGTCGAGCAGGTGGTAGCAAGCATCGTCGAAAGTGATGCCTTCGAGCGCGGCGCGCACGAGATCGGCAGCGACCACGTCGGGCGCGTCCTCGCTCGCCGGATCAACTTTCCACGCGCGCGAAGTGACGGCGCTTTTACGCTTTGAAAGCGACGCATAGACAGTGGTGTCGCGCTCCAGCTCATCATAGAGCCAGATGCCTTTGCCGCCGCCGCGCGTGATGAGCGTGTCGTCGTAATTCTGAATCACGCCGCCGTAGGGGCGACGCCAGATGTCTCTGGCGCGTGTTGCAATTTCGCGCTTTTCTGGGCGCATCGCTTTGGAGTCGTTCTGTTTAAGTTTTTCAGTCATGGCGTTCCCCCTCTCTCCTTACCCCTCTCCCGCCGTAGGGGACGCCGCCTTCGGCGTTCCGTCGGGCGAGGGGTTGATTTCCGGCCAGCCCGCGCGCCAGTCGTAAGTGAGCAGCGCACCCTTGTTATCGGCGGCGTCGATGGCGTCGCGGTGGTGTTTGCTTTGCGCTTGCACGGCCATGAGAAACACGAGGTACGGCTCGTGGTTGTCGAGCACGGAGCGGGCGAGTTCGCGCAGCGCCGCCACGCGAGTGGCGTCGTTGGGGTAGCCTTCGGCGTCGATCTCGGCGCACAGCGTCGGCGCGTATTTTTTCAGCGTGGCGAAGGTTGAGGCGCTTTGCGTTTC
>JAITBX010000094.1 GCA_031283405.1 Burkholderiales bacterium
GCGCCGTGCCCACCCTATGCGATTTGCTAGGTTTTTCAGCAATAGATGTATACTTACCCCTCGCTCGCTGGCCGGTGGAGGGAGATGCGCCCTCGTCGGACTCATAATCCGAAGTCTGCTTGGATCGCTTCGAGCCTGACCAGCGAGCGTCCTCCATCTTCTCTCCCTATACACTCAAGCACCACTCGTTGCTTTTTTATAAAAATTTTTTGCCCCTCTTTTTCATATCATGGCTTCACGTCAACGCATTGTCGTCGGCTTGTCCGGCGGCGTCGATTCTTCGGTAGCCGCCTGGTTGTTGAAACAACAAGGCCACGAAGTCATCGGCGTCTTTATGAAAAACTGGGAGGACGATGATACCGATACTTATTGCACGTCGCGTCAGGACTTGATCGACGCTGCCAGTGTCGCCGACGTGATCGGCATCGAATTCGACGCTGTCAATTTTGCCGCCGAATACCGCGAGCGCGTTTTTGCCGGTTTCCTGCGCGAATATGAAGCCGGACGCACACCCAATCCGGACGTTTTGTGCAACAACGACGTCGAATTCCGCGCGTTCCCCGACCCCGCGATGACGCTCGGCGCCGACGCTCTCGCCACCGGCCACTACGCGCGGGTGATGCGTAATGAAGATGGCCGCGCTATGTTGCTGAAAGCGCGCGATACAAGCAAGGATCAGAGTTACTTTTTGCATCAGTTGCGACAAGCGCAATTGCAGCCGGCGTGTTTTCCGCTCGGCGATTTGCTGAAAAGCGAGGTGCGCGACATTGCCAAGTGCGAAGGTTTGTCGACTTGGCAAAAGAAGGACTCGACGGGCATTTGTTTCATCGGCGAGCGTCCGTTCCGCGAATTTCTTGAGCGTTATCTGCCGCGCGCGCCGGGGCGAATGGTGACGCCGGAGGGAACGGTCGTCGGCGAGCATCAGGGCTTGGCGTATTACACGCTGGGGCAGCGGCAGGGGCTTGGCATCGGCGGCACTCATGACGGCGACGGCGCGCCGTGGTTCGTTGCTGAAAAGCGCTTGCAGGAAAATGAATTGGTGGTCGTGCAAGGGCACGATCATCCGTTGCTTTATAACGATACCGTGACGGTGCAACAGCTTCACTGGATTGCCAGCGAGCCTCCCGATCTTTCACATCACAACGATATTAAAACTTACGGCGCCAAATTGCGTTACCGGATGCCTGATGCGCCGTGCCGGATCGAATGGCGCGACGACGATACGTTGACGGCGCACTTCGACGCGCCGCAATGGACGCCGACGCCGGGACAGTATGGCGTGTTTTACGACGGCGAGGTTTGTCTCGGCGGCGGCGTGATCGTCGGCGGCGCGCTCGCATCCCGATCGGTTTCAACTGCTTGAAATTCCGATGGCCGCCAAGCGTCAATTTTGTGTCGTTATCGCAAGAAAAACGTAATAAATACAATCAGCTATAAGCGCCGAGTAATAAAAACTTGCTACTGCCCAAGCCTCTTTTGGGCCAACAATGTATCGACCTTGTAAGGCCGTTCTTCTCTTCACGGTGTCGCTACAAGCCGGGATAACCACATCGCCAAAGTGGTGTGTTTAGTTTACAACACGTCCCCGTTTCTTCGCTATTTCCTTGCTTATATCAATGGATATAGAAACATATGATTAAGTATAATTGTTGACAAAATCAGTAGGTTTCAGTGAAATGGTCGGGGGTTTTCCCGATTATGGGCAAAAAAGCGATCAATCGAAAGGACTGTCTATCATGCAAGCGTATCTTCCGTCTTTGAGGCTATGGGTTTGTGTAGTCGTATTTTTCTCCTTCTCCGCGACGGCACAAACGGTTACACCGGCGGCGCCGTCCAAAGAAGCAACGTCGCCGACAGCTTCGGCAACGGCCACGCCTGCGCCTGCACCGGCTACGCCTGCGCCGATTGCCTCCGTGCCCGCTCCTTCAGCCGCGCCTGTGCCGACTGCCGAGGAAGAGCCTCCGATCGAGTGCGCGACCTGCCACAAGGAGCAGTTCGACAACATGGCCTTTTCGCGGCACGGCGCTTCCGGCGATTCGCGCACGCCGTGGGGCAAGGCCGACACCAAAGAGAAACGCAATGAGATGTGTACCGCTTGCCACGGCAAGGCGGACGATCACATGGGCGATCCGATCGACAAAAAGCCGGAAACGATGTTCAACAAGACAGTGAAGTCAGACGACAAGAATGCGCGTTGCACCACTTGTCACATCGGCGGCAACCGGATGCACTGGAAAGGTGGCACACATGAGAGCCGCGGCACCGCGTGCAGCGACTGCCACAAAGTTCACATCAAGAAAGACCCGGCGCTGGTCATGGAAACGCAGCCGAGCGTTTGCTTCAACTGCCACAAGGAAATCCGCTCGATGATGATGCGGGTTTCGACGCACCCATTGCGCAGCGGACAGATGGCGTGCACTTCATGCCACAATCCGCACGGCACGATCAGCGATTCGCTGATGATAAAGAATACGGTCAATGAGACGTGTTATACCTGCCACGCCGACAAGCGCGGTCCCTTCCTGTGGGATCACCCGCCTGTTCGCGACAGCTGCGTCAATTGCCACAACCCGCATGGCACGAACAACGCGCCGATGTTGCAAGTTCGCACGCCTTATCTGTGCCAGCAATGCCACGGCGGCGTACAGCATCCCAGCTCGGTTTATAGCGGCAACAATCTGCCGTCCAACGCAGCCGGAGACAAGATGTTGGCGCAAGGCTGCCCCAATTGCCACATCAAAGTGCACGGCAGCAACCATCCGTCCGGCGCGCGCTTTACGCGCTGATAGCATTGAGAAGCGAGGAGGATTTCCATGAAAACAGTTTCAAGCAAAAAGCTCGACTTCACGAAACGTCCATTGATGCTGGCGCTGGCCTCGGCTTTGGCCTTGTCTTCTGGCGCGGTGCTGGCCGAACCGATGTTCATGATCCCATTGGCGAACGGCAATCTGGACATGAGCCGCTACGACACCAACTACATCGAGTTGGGCGGTTTGTACAGCAGCAAGGATTCTGGAAAATTCGGCGAATGGAATGGCGTCCGCGAACAAGGCGGCTACGGCATCGCCAATTTCAACTTCATGAATCGCAACGACACCACTGCCACTTATTACAGCCTCACAGGACGCAATCTGGCGCTGGATTCGCGGCAGTTGAGCGGCAACTTCGGCACTCAGGGCAAGTATGGCTTGACTGCCGATTTTCAACAGATCAAGCATCTGACTTCCAACACCACCCAGTTCATCTTTGACGGCGCCGGCGGCACCAATCTGACGCTGCCGCCGGGATTCACCGGTGTGCCGGGACAGCCTCCCGCCAGCGCAGGCGCGATTTCGGATGCGTTGCAGCCGCACGATCTTCAACAGAAGCGAAACATTTACAAATTCGGCGGTAATGTGTTTTTCGGTGGCACGATGGAAGCGCTCATCAATTACCGCTACGATGACCGCACCGGCACCGGCCTGACCGGCGCAGTGATGGGCAACAACGGCGGCAATCCGCGCAGCACACTGATGCCGCTGCCGATCAACGACAACACGCAACAAATCGAAGCCAAGCTGCGCTGGAACACCGAGAAAGCGCAAGTCGAAGGGATGTACTACTTCTCGAAGTACTCCAACGATAACAACTCGCTGACTTGGCAAAATCCGTACAACGCCATCAGCGGCTGGCTGCCCGATAGCGGTTTCCCCGGCGGCACCGGCCGCATGAGTCTGGCGCCGGACAATTCCTTCCATCAGTTTCAGTTGACCGGCGGCTATAACTTCACGCCGGTCACACGGCTGACGGGCGTCGCCTCTTACGGAATGATGCGGCAAGATGCTTCGTTCCTGCCGTATGGCGTTGACACCAACGGGATCGCCTTCAATTCGGCGTTGCCGCGCAATTCGCTGGACGGAAAAGTGAACAACACGCTGCTCGACTTCAAGTTCACGACGCGCCTCTTCGACAAGCTGAGCATCAAGGCAGTCTATAACTACAACGATTACAACAACAAGACGCCCTCCAGCCTGTACAACTACGTCGGCGGCGACACGACCAGTCAAGTCGTCATCCCGGTGGGCGCTTCGCCGAATGATGTCAACTCGTCGAACCTGCGCTTCAACGACGCCCTCGGCTGGAAGAAGAACAAGTTCAAGCTGGACGCCAACTATCCACTGGCCGGCGGTTTTTCGGTTCGCGGTTATTACAACTACGAAAAAACGGATTACAAACCGTCCGAAGAAAATTTGCGCTCCGACATTAACGATAACATCTTCGGCGTGGAACTGCGCAAGCGGGCAAGCGCGTGGGTGACGGGTTCGTTGAAGTATGAGTACCAGCAACGTCGCGGCTCCGGCTTCGATCCGAACGCGCCCTACTACGCCGGCTATACCGACGCAACAACGGCGGCGGGCTTTTACGACAATCTGCCGACGCTGCGGCAATTCTTCATCGCTGACTACAATCAGAACAAGTTGAAAGGAATGCTGTTCCTGACGCCGGCGGACGCGCTGTCGTTCTCGCTGACGGGCGACTGGTATCAACGCGATTACAAAGGCCCGGGCTGCGGCGACGACGCCGATCAGATTCTGCAACCGGGCAACGTGATGGACAGCCGGTGTGCGGGGCGTCAGAAAGGTTTGGGACAGTCCTACACGATCGACGGACAATGGACGCCGGTCGATGGTCTGAGCGCGTATGCGTTCTATACCTGGTCGCAGTTCAAGACCGATCAGAATGGCCGCTCTAACACGAACAGCGCCACCGCCGCCGATCCGACGCGCAACTGGTCAGTCACGCAAGACAACCGCAGCAACACGTTCGGCGTCGGCGCGCGTTTCGTTCCGGTCGAACGCAACTTCGACCTCGGCTTGCAATATGTGTGGGACAACAGCCGCTCGCCGGTTGATATATGGTCGGGCACGGGCAATGCCGCGCCGACAACGGTGCCGACTGCCAAGTACCGGATGGATTATCTTCAACTGTACGGAAGCTACCAAGTCAACACCAACATCAAATTGCGTTTCAACACCGCCTACGCGCATGTGCGCGGTAAAGATTGGAAGTACGACGATGTGACAGCCTCCTCGTCCAACAACGTCATCCTTCCGCAACAAGTTACCGCCAACTACAACGAATACCTCATCGGTGTTTCGATCGCGTACACCTGGAACTAAAGAACGGAGAAAAGTCATGAAAGGAAAAACACTGATTTTCAATGGGGTCGCCGCTTCGCTGGTCGCAGCGATGGTCGCGTTCGCGCCGACTTCCGCGATGGCGCAAGCCGCAACGGAAAAACCCGGCGACGATGTGATGCGGACGCCGTTGATGCTGGTCAACCCCGGTTTTGAAAACGGGACGGAAAAATGGGCAGCCTCATCTCCCAACGTAAAGGACTACGAAGTTGCCGTGGACACCGAAGTCTTTCATTCGGGCAAACAATCGCTTCGCATCCGCTCCGTCAACGGTGAAAAAGGCGGCGCCGTGTTTCAGACCTTGCCGATCGCTGCCCTGCGCGGCAGAACCATCGAACTCAGCGGCTGGCTGAAAACAGACAACGCAACCGCTGCCGGCGCCGTTCTGACATTGCGCGTATTCAACGGCGAACGCCTGCTTGAATACAACTTGATGCACAAAACGCCGGTCATGGGCACGACCGACTGGAAACACTACTCGATTCCGGTCAAAGTTTCCAAAAATGCCTCAACGCTTGAATTCGGCGTGACCCTCAACAACAAGGGAACCGTCTGGGCGGACGACCTTGAACTCAACGTTATTTCGCATCGCTGATCGTTGATACACAAACCTCAGCGCTTAGAGAAAACCACCCGCCAACAAAAGGGCTCTCCCACGGAGAGCCTTTTTTATCGTGCGCAAAAGGTTTCATATGAGCGTGACGCATAGCGCTCTTTTGATTCAAGCCTTGTACATTCTTTCCTCTCGCTTGCTGGAGAGAGTGCCCGAAGGGCAGGAGAGTGCGTAGGGGCGATCTGTGATCGCCCGTGCGGCGTTGTGCGCGGTGTGCCGTGTTTGCACAAACCACCCGGCAATGCCCCTTTTGAAAGGGTCGCCGCGAAGCGGCGGGGGTTTGCAGAGACAAGGCAGGCCTTGTTTCTACGAACATTCCGTTGGGTCACATCTTGCCGTCCGCAACAGCGGGTGACCGAGGACGGTCGCCCCTACGCCCCCATCCCAACCTTCCCCAGCGGGGGAAGGAGAAAGTTATGCGCGCAGCCCTTTTCGTTTCGACGCTGCAATCTTTTTATTGCCGTCATCCTGCGCGAAGCGAACCCCAACGAGTCGATGCCGCGATCAGGCGTCAGGAATCAAATGGCAAAACCGCAGGCACGGCGCATGCTTTTCCCTCTCCCGCTTGCGGGAGAGGGTGCCCCGAAGGGGCAGGAGAGGGTTAAAGGAACAGCGCAAAATCCGAAGCATGTTTCCTTGTGCGCTTATGCTTCATTGCGTGTTATTGCGGGCGACCGAGAGCGACCGTCCCTACGGAAAAATCATGGGCTCGGGGCGAATTGAAAAATCAAAGGGCGGGTTTGAAACCCGCCCCTTGGAAAGAATATGCGGCGGATGTAGGGGACGCCACCCTCGGCGTCCCGCGATTTTGACGGGCGACAAAATGCCGCCCTACGCCTCGGAAACAAGGAAGACCCTTCGACTTTGCTCAGGACAGGCCTTGTCTCTACATCTGCCAGAAAGGAAGAATAAAAACCGAGAGAAGGAACAACAAAAGCGGGGCGTTTTCACGCCCCGCTTTCTACCCCAAACTACTTCAGGTTGTTACATCTTCTCTTTGATACCCCCTTCTTTCCTTATTCAGTTCCACCACCGCTTGCGCTGCCAGAACGCCAGCCCCGTCAAGAGTCCGATCAGCATCAGCAGCGCTTTCGGGTCGAGCGTCGGAATCGGCTCGTTGGCGTTTCTCTTCGCTATCGCGTAGTTGATGATGATGGTGCCGGCCGCATTCACGGTGTATGGCAGCGACGGGTTTGTCGTCGGGCCGACGAAGTAGAAGCTGCTGTTCAACGCCGGCAACGTTCCCGCAACAGCCGAGCCGCACGTCGTTCCGGATGCGATGGAGGCTTGCGATTCATCGCCTTCCGCCAACGGCAGGCTGTACGTCTGAGTGCCGCAGGTAACGTTCGTGGTCAGGATCGAGCCAATGGTGTAGCCCGATCCGGCCATATCGGTCACGACGCCCTGCACGAAGGTAACCACCGGCGACGGGAACGTTGTCACTTCATTGGTCACACCAACAGTCCTTCCTGTCGATTGCATACTCGCAATCTTCGACGGGTTGATCGTCGGCGAGTACGCATACGGCCAAGTCAGCGTTCCCGGCGGCGTTTCGCTGATGATCACGGTGTCGCTCACCAGCATGTCGGTCGTGCCTACCCAGCCGCCGCGCAGTTGAAGCGTCTTGGGACTCAACGAAGAGGTCGCCACAATGTCGAACAGCGTCATCGGATCATGACCCGACATCGCCGACCCATAAGTGTCGATCACTGTCTTGCTCACGGTCAGCGGCGCCAACGGTACCGAGCCCGGCAGCAACTCGTTCTCGACGGATACTGAAACTCCATTGGCAATATCGGCATCGCTCATCACGAACTGAGTCGGGAAGATGGTCTTGCGCGATGTACCGCCGCTGATGTTGGCGCCGGAGGTATTCTCGCTCACCGTACACTGCACGTTGGTCGGCATCCACACGGTGTCCGACCCCGTCGGCGCAAAGTGGAGGACTTCGCTCTCCGCTCCGCACGTCAAGGTGACATCAAAGTTTCCGCTCACATAAAGCCCGTTCGGATCCATCAATGTCTTGGTGACGATTACCGGCGCATTGTCTGCACTCAAGTTGATATTCGTTGTCAGGTTGGTACACGTCAAACCTGCTACGTCAGCAGTAACCACAGCCATGCCTGCAAGCGGAATGACGTTCGGGCTGGTGTAGGTCACCGAGCATGAGCCGGTTGTGGCGCTCGTTGTGCACGACGTCGCCGACAATGTCCCGTAGCCGCCTGTCGGCAACGTAAAGGTCACCACGGTCGATGTCGGCACATTGCCGTTGGCGTCTTTCAACGTCACGGTAATGGTCGAAGTGCTGCCGTTCGCTCTCAACGACGACGAACTTGTCACTATGGACGATGTCGTGCAATCAGGCGGATTGATAATCGTGTCGATATAATGCGTTGCCGTATCGTCCGTCGGCGTATTCGCGACACTCGACACAATAAACGGATTGGTTTGACTGTACGTTTCAGGTTTCCATTCGTAACCGCTGGCAGGCGTCGGCCAAGAGGTCGTGCTTGCAGTACAACTGCTGCCCGCCGGCACATTGAATGTCGATTTATCACCCACAAACATATCCGGCGTCCAGATGTACGGCGCAACGCCGCAATCCAACTTCATTCCGAAGGCAACGTTGTTGTCGTACTTGCTCAAATCGCCATCCACCAGATTGGTCAGTCTCACTTCGTTGAATATCCCCGTCACCACCATGTTCTGGATGGTAGCGAGTTGATCGCTCCTCAACGTCGTCGTCGTCGGCGAGATGTTCGCTACGTAGCGGTAAATGCCAGACAGCGCCGGAATCGTCGGTTCACTGACGGTACATTGTGCCCCCAGCGTGCCTTGAACGGTTCCTTTCTGACCCGCCAGCAGGTTGAAGGTCGCCGGCGTTGTGCCTGCGCAATCTACCAGTATGCCGAACACGTTGTCCGCACTGTGTGCGCCATAGTTGTCGAGCACGGTCTTGGCTACGGTCAGCTTGCCCTTGGTGATGGGGCCGGCCGCAATCCGGTTGGTAATGTAAACGTCAACCTGGTTGGTGCCCATGGTGAATCCCGACGGCGCAATCACGTAGGTGTTGTTGTTGCCGCTGCCGCCGATGATGGCCGCAGCCGGTTCGGCTTCTTCAACGGTACATGTCGCGTTTTCCGGAGCCCAGATGGGATCGGCGCTGTTGTCTTCACCACTGGCCAATTGCAATACAACCGGCGTAGCAGCGCCGCAAGTCACGGTGATGTCGAACTTGCCGCCTTGGTAAGCGCTACCGACCGTGTCGTTCACCGTCTTGTGCACGATGACTTTGAACCAATTTATCGGCTGAATATCATGGGTGACGACTTCGTTTTTGTCGCCATCCACGATAAACGGAACATCCGGGTTGAAGCTCTCGCCGGCCCACTTGTAGCCGGTGTTGATCGCCGGCTTGCTGCCGATGCTCACGTTACAGCTCTGCCCTTCTGCCACGGTGTAGCTCGAAATCGCACCAAGAACCATCGGCACCGGATCAAAGTCATAAACCGTGCCTGTGCCGCAGTTCAGAGCCACCATGAACATACCATCGTTGTCGAACGCGGTCGGTGTCGGATCATTCGAAACTGCATTTCTCAGGGTCACGGTGTGCGTCACGGTTGACGTCGGAATGATGGTGTTGGTCACGATCACGTCAAGTCCTGCCGCCGGCAACCGCGAGGTGGACGGCGAGATGCTCGGCGCGTACTTGTAACCCGCTTTCGGCGATGGAAGCGTCGGCTCGGTGATGGTGCAGTTCTGCCCCACTTCGCCTTCGACAGAAGCGCTCCAGCCTGCTTTCAGCGCGTTTGCGCCGGTGAAGGACGCCAGGGTCGTGCCGTTACAGGCCACGTCGATTCCAAAGGTGTTGGTCGGAACATCTTGCGATAGCGCTCCGGCCACTTCCTTGGTCACGGTCACCCACGCTTTGACGATGTTCGGCTTGTTGGGTTCGATCCGGTTCTCCACCAGAACATCCTGATCGTCGTCAACGGTGAATTCCGACGGCAAGATCATCGCGGTATAGCCGTTGGCCGGCTCGGCCAGGGTTATATGGTTTTCGGTCACGGTACAAACACTGTTGGATAGCGTCTGAACAGAGTCACTGCCTCCATTGGCCAAGGTCATGGTCTTGCTGACGACCTTGGTGGCCTTGGTGTCGTCGCTGTAGCAATCCACCTGAACGCTGAACGTGCTGGTGGTCGAGCCACCGGTCACGCTCTTCTTCACGGTAATCAGCTTCATCGGCGCCGGAATGATGGCGTGGGTCGCCGTTTCGTTCATCGCCGCGTTCACGGTGAATTCGCTTTCCGGGTTGTAAAGGGTTCCGGCGACTCCGCTGTTATCCCACTTGTAGTTGCTGTCGAGCATCGGCAGCGGACGTGTCGTCGTTACTATTGCACAAATCGTTCCGGCCGGCACGTTGACATCCCTCGTGTCGCCAACGCTTTGCGAGATGGTGTAGTCGTAGTCCGGATTCGTGCCGCAGGTCATCGACAGCACGAACGGCTGGGTGGCGTTGTACGACGCCAAGGCCGCCGCGCTGCTGGGCACCGCGATCACCGCGTTGCTCACGGTCACCGGATAAAGGGTGCCCGTCACAACCATGTTCTCGATGGTGAGGGTGACTCCCGGTGTCGCGCCATTGTCCGCTTGCAGGGTCACCGTACCGGTGTTGTTCGCCACATAGTGATAGGGCGAAGTCGCAGCCGGTATGGTCGGCTCGGTGACGACGCACCGTTGACCAAGGGTGCCTTGCACGGTTCCGACCCAGCCGTCTCTCAGGGTGAGGTCTGCGGCGTCCTGACCCGGACATTCAACGCGAATGCCGAAGTCGTTGGTCGTCGCGAGGAGGTCGTTCGCTTTGTTGGAACCGGTCACCATCTTGACCACTCTCAACGTCGCTTTGTCGAGCGAACCGGCGGTAATGTGGTTGGTCACGCCAACGTTGACATCTTCATCGCTCGGCACGGTGAATTCGGACGGACTGATGGTTGCGGTGTTGCTGTTGCCGCTGCCGATCACGCTCGCGCCCGGTTCATTTTCGGTCACGGTACAGGAATTGCCGATCGGAACCAGCAGTTGATCAAACTCGCCACTACCAAGCTGCATGGTCTTCGTATAGGCCGCACCGCAGTTCAGGATAACGGTGAACTTGTCGAGAGCCGCAAGGCCGGTCACGGTCTTGGTGACTTTGACCCACTTGAACGGTGTGCGCGTCAGCGGATGGGTTACCACTTCGTTCACGGCAGCGTTCACCACGAACTGGCTGTCCGGATCGTAGGTCGGCGTATCCCAATTCCAGGTCAGCGGGTCATTGATCAGCGGACGAGGCTCGAGTTTGACCACGGTGCAGATCGAACCGCTCAGCACGTAATAGCTCGAGATGTCACCCACAAGCATTTGCGATGTGCGACGGAATGCGCCGCAGGTCAGATCGAGGATGAAGCTGCCGTTGTTGTCGTACAGGCTCGGCGTTTGGTCGCCGGTCACGGCGTTTCTCAGGGATACGGGGTAATACGTTCCCGGATACGGCATGACTGCATTCTCAACTTCCACGGAAACACCCGTGGCGCGCAGCTTGGTCGTCGAGGGCGAAATGTACGGCACGTATTGGTAGCCCGCCAGCCCCATCATGGGGAGCGACTCGGCGATCGTGCAGCTTTCTCCTACCGGACCTTCAACGGTCGCGGTTTGGTTTTGTCTCAACTGGAAGGGCGACGCCGGCGTCACGGTGGTGCAGACGACGCTGATCTCAAACTCTTTGAGCGGATCGTGTCCCGCCGCAATGTTGCCGGCGTCTCCTACCACGCTCTTGTGGATGGTCATCACGCCTTTGGGCACAGAACCACTGACGATCTTGTTGGTGATCTGAACGGTTTCGTCAACGCCAGCCACCACGGTGAAGTTCGTCGGCGCTATCGTCGCCAGGTTGGTGTTGCCACTACCAATTACGGTAGCGTCAGGCTCGGCTTCGGTGACGGTACAGACGGATCCGACCGGTACGACGATGGAGTCTTCTCCACCATTGACCAGATTCATGGGTTTGTTATAACCGCCGGTACAGCTTACGTTAACCGCAAAGGTCGCGCCCGCTACATATCCCGTGCCAGTGACCGTCTTGTGGACGGTGATCTTTTGTCCGCCAAGGCCAATGGTGGCGCTCAAACTACCGCAGGCAAAGGCAGGTGAGCTTGTCGCGGTAACGGTGGCGATGCCTCCGGCCGGTATGGTGCTCGGACTGGTGTAGGTCACTGTGCACACGCCGCTCGCGTTGGTCGTGCATGATTGAGCCGACAAGGTGCCGTAATCCACTGAAAGGTTCACTGTGATTGACGGAACAAGGGTGCCTCTGTCGTCTTTCAACGTCACTGTCACGGTCGAGGTGCTCGTGCCGTTCGCGTCCAGCGACGACGGATCCGCTATTACACTCGAATTCGTGCAGTCAACGTCGCCGATACTCTTCTTGATCTGGTGATCCACTACCGCAGTTTGCGCGCTCGTCACCGGATTGGTCAAGCCACTGACCGTGTCGCTGCTCCACTCGTAATTCGCGTTGTTGGGCAGTGTCGGTTTTGTATTCGTCACCACGGTACAGTTGGAGCCGGTCGGAACCGGATAGGTGTAGATGTAGCCTGGTCCTTCCGCCATGTCCTGGGTATAGGTCGTCGCGCCGCAGTTCAACGTGATGTTGAACAGGCTGCCGGCCACATAGCCCGATCCCGTGATGTCGCCGCTCGCGGCTTCGCTCACGGTGTTCTTCACGCTCACGTTCACCATCGTCTGATTGGTGACGATGTTGTTCACGGTCGCGCCGTCGTCGGCGTCCATCGGGCCGATGGTGCCGGGCAGGAAGGCCGGCGCATAGTGGTAGCCGTTCAGCGCCGTGGCCGCAGCTTCTGTAATGGTGCAGGTCGCGCCTTTCGCCACTTCAACATGTGCGTCTTCGTCACGCATCAGGCTCACGGTCTTGACGCTGTTGGGATCGGGGTCACAGGTGACGGTGATCGCAAATTTGGCGTTCGGGTCGTGATCGGCTGTCGTGCCGGTCACGATTTTGCTCACGGTCAGCACTTGTGTTGCTGTCGTGCCGGCGGTGATGGCGTTGCTCACTATAAATTCGCGGAAGTTCTCCTGACTCACCACGATTTTCGACGGATACGTCGCTTCGTTGGTGTAGCCTGCTTTCACAACAGTTGCCGGCGGCGCCGCCTCGGCGATCGTACAGATGTCGCCGGGGTGCGCCAGTATGGTTGTGTCGCTGTCGCCATCGGCCAGATGCAAGGTGGTCGCAACGCCGTTACAGGTAACGGTGATGTCAAACAAGCCGCCGGCAACATAACCGTTTGCTTTGTCCGAGGCGGTGACGGTCTTGGTCACTTTGAGGTTTACCGTTCCCGACTGCTGAATATCGTGGTTCTCGGTCGCGGTCATGCCGTTCGTCGCTGTGAACGGACTGGACGGCGTGCTGGTATGCGCGTACCAAACGTAGCCTGAATTCAACGTCGGCAGTTTCGACGGCGACGTGTCGGTCGAAAGCGCGCAAACGGCGTTCATCGGCACGTTATAGAGGGAAGTATTGCCTTCCGTCATGGTGTTGGTCGATTTGAAGTCCACGCCGCAGTCCAGCGTCACGTCAAAGTTGCCGGGCGAAACGTAGCCCGAGGGCGCGATCAGGCCGGAAACGGTGTTCTTGACATAAACCTTCCACAGTAACTGATCCGTCACGCGGTTCGTCACATACACATCATTGTTCGCGCTCACATTGTCAATGGTGCTCGGCGAGATGTCCGGAACGTAGGTATAGGCGGGATTCGTCGGGTTCGGCCTTGTCGCCAGCGGTTCGTCGATCGTGCAGTCCGTTGCGCCGGCGCTCACGTCCACGTGACCGATTTCGTTCTTCCTCACATTCACTGTCTTATTGTCAGCATCGCCCGCAGTACAGGTGACGGTAATCGGGAAGACTGCGTTCGGATCGTCTGCGCCGAACGTGTCGATCACGGTCTTGTGAACGGACAGCGTATAGGGCGGATTCGGATCGGAGGTGATGGTGTTGACGATGGAAATGTCGCGCTGACTTTCCGCCCCCAGCACGACGATGGTGGACGGATAGGTCGCTTTGTTGGTCGCGCCCACTCTCAGCGTCCCCGACGGCACTGTTTCCTCAATGGTGCAAGTGTCGCCGACTTTCGCGGTGACTTTATCGCTGTCGCCATTGGCCAGATGCAGTGTGTCGAGCAGAATACCGTTACATTTCACGGCGATATCAAACTTGCCGCCGCTAACGTAGCCGCCTACGTTGTCAACCACGGTCTTGGTGATCACGATGTCGCGGTCGGTCGTCAAAGAGATATCAACTGTCTTGTTGCCGGCGCCGTCAATGGCTGCCGTCACGGTGGCTTTCGCTGCGCCGTTTATCACAGGCGGGCTGGTATAAGTCACCGAGCACGCGCCGGTGACTGCATCTGTCGTGCAGGTGAGCGGACTGATTGTGCCGTCCGTCGAAGCAGGCACCGAGAAAGTCACCAAGGTCGGCGTGGTGTAGATGTTGTTGCTGCCATCTTTCAACGTGATGGTCACTTGCGATTGACTCGTGCCGTTCGCGGGCACTGACGTCGGATCCGCCACCAGGGTCGAGTTGGTCGTACTGATCGGGCTGTTGGTAAAGGTAATCAACACGCCCGCTGCGGGACTAACCGGCATTCCGCCGATATTGGCGGTCACGGTTGCGGTTCCCGTCTCGGTACTGGTAATGTGTACCGTGCAACTGCTGGTGTTATCCAGAACAGTGCATGAGTTCGCGCTGAAAGTTCCCTTGTCGCTCGCGCCTTTGCTGAAGCTGACGGTGGTCGGGCCGATGGAAGTCGTTACCGCGCCGTTCGCGTCTTTCAGCGTCACGGTCAACACCGAAAAGTCCGTGCCGTTCGCCGTCACGGATGTCGGGCTGGCCGTCAGTTCGGATTGCCCCGCAACATACGCGTTGACGAATTGCCGCGATTGCGAGCTGCATGTGTTTGGATCGACGGCGCATTTACCTACATCCGTCCCATCCAGCTTGGCATTGATGGTAAAGGTTCCGGAATTCGCGCTTGTCCAGGTTACGGTACAAGTGCCCGACGCATCGGTCGTGCATGTGCCTGCCGCAAAAGTTCCCGTGCTTCCCTGCGCCAGCGTGCCGCCGCTAACCGTCAACACGATGGGTATGTTTGATTGAGGAACGTTCGACGCATCGTTCGCCGTCACGGTCACTGTATAGCTGTCCGTATTCGTATGAATCGGACCCGCCGGCGTTACCACCAGCGTGGAATTTTCCGGTGTCGCGCTTGCGAAAGCGTTGGTGAATAAGCAAGTCACGTCGCTGCCCATCACCAAATCAGAGCCTTTGACAGTGACAGCAGTGTCCGTTGAGGTCGTGCTTATCGGCGTCAGAGTGACCGAATCAAAACAGGAAACGGTCATCTTCCATTTGTCGCCGGGCGCCGGCGGCGTCTGCGTAATCGTCACATCCTGCGGCGAAGCGTTGGTTATCGCGTGTACTACGCCGGATGCTTCAACGACCGTCGCGCCCGCCGTCGTCGCCGTCAATGTTGATGAGTTGCTTGACGGAGATGTGTTGCTGATTTCACTGGTGAATGCGTAATTGAAAGCAGCGGGCGAAGCAAAATTGCCACTCCCTATCAACTGAACCCGAATCAACGCTGATGCTTGCCAAGTGCGATAGTCCTCGACTTCGCCGTCAATCACCCAGGGTACCGTTGTACTGGTGCTGCCAATAGCCTGCTGCCCAGCGCCCGGCGCGGCCGCAGTGGATTGCGGCGGCAAGCCTTGGGTTGAACTGAAACGGAAGCGCGTAACGATGGGATCCAGCGTATTCCCCGTGTTTCGCGTTGCGTAATTCGTAATATTGATTTCCCCGGTCGAACTCTGAAGATCGGTGAACTTCGTTGCAACGGCATTTGCGGCATTCGCATTGTCCGAAACATTCAAATAGCCTTTTGAACTGAAATCGCCGTTCAACTTGACCCTGAGTTCGTAATTGCTTCTGTTTTTCGCCAGCACCACGTTTTGCAGCGGCATATAAACGCCGCCGAGCTTGATCGTGACGCCATCGTCTGAGGCATGCGCGTTGGTGTTCGTGTCGGCAATGCCATCCGTGTACGGATCAACCGTATCACCCAACCACAGTCTTTTGTTCGCAATCACATGGAACGGACCGCCGCTGGCATACAGCACGTTGAAATTGCTGCCCGTCGCCGCGTCGCCGTAGCTCGCCGCCGTGCTGATGCCGAAGTCGGCATTCGCAACCTCTTCGTCGGTGGTCATCACCACCTTGCTGTAAATCTGCGCCTGCGTAATGTCCCAAGATGTCCCGAATGCGCTCGGACCTGCCGGATCGGCACCAAACAATTTTGTGCCCGAACAACTGACTCCCTCAAGAGCCGGGCCTGCGGCGAACTTCTCCGGCGCGGGCGCGGTCGGGTCGTTCTCATCCAGACAAACCGCCGTTGTTTTGTTCTGGGCGCCTCCCACACTTGCCCAGGTCTGTGCCGCGTTGATGCCGTTGATCTGCGGCTGTCTGACGCGGAGGAAGTACGTCGCATTGGTTGAATCGACAATAAAGCTGTAATAACCGGAGGCATCGGTCGGGTCAGAGGAACCCATGTAAACCGACGTGGGCACACCGCCCACCATGGCGTGTTTGTAAATGTCCACCACAACGCCCGCAACGCCCGCGCTCGTTCCGGGCGTCACGCTGCCGTCGCCCACCGTATCGTTATAGATGTAACCCTGAATCACCGGCGCGACTTGGCAGGCAGCCAAGTCATAAGGATTGGGCACGCTTCCAGAAGGAAACGTTAACCGTGTTACAGCTCCAGAAAGAGTGTTGATTTCATACAGATACTGCGTGGCCGGGCCCGTCACATAGAGCTTCCCGTTCAAAAACGCCATCCCGTAGTTGGAGGACGGCAAAGTGGAATCGCTAATATTCCTGACCTTGTTGTAGTACCAAGTGGTGTTACTTTCGCCCGGAATAATGCGAACCAGTGTCTTGTTGTTAGCGCCCCCTACCAGATTGTACAAATTGCCCAGGGCGTCCACCGCCATGTCCGAACTTAACCCCCCGCTAACCGCTGCCGTTCCCGGCGCCGGTTGAAGGCTTCTGGAATATTTGAACTCCCCCGTCAGCGGGTTGAAGATGGCAAAAGCGCCGCTGTTGAGCGTATTCCCCTCGGTCGAACTCATGTAGATTTCGCCGGTCAACTGGTTGAATTCACCGCCAGCCCAAGTATTGGAACCCCCAGTGTTCCCACTAGGTATGATCCGCCCATAGAGTTCACCATTCGTAGCACCATTCTTGATGTAAGAGAGTTGCGGGGGACTCGCATCATAATTCCATCCCCACATCTGCAATTCGCCGTTGACCTTCCCCAAAGCGGTTGTTGCCATCGCTCTAGTGGGCCACGACGCCCCGCCGGTTTGCAGATTAATCATTGGTGTAACCGTAACGTTGGTTCCCACCATCTGATCAAGATTGACCCGATAAATCGCAGTGTTGGTGCCGCCGGAATTGGGAGCAGCAGTGTTCCCACTATAGAGAGAGTTACAGTCAAACTTCACACCGCCGTTCGCGTCACGGATGGAAGGATCACTGCCCACCACCAGATTCAGCGATCCCTGCGTCGTCTGCGCACCGACAAAACCTGCCGCTCCCAAGGCAACAAAGGCCGACGCCAGTAGTGCCATGGGTTTAGCTATCCCAGACCCCCTCTTTGGAAACAAAGAGGAAACTGCGGCGAACGATGCTCGGCTCGCCTGAGCCGCTGCCGCAATCTTGCTAACCAAAAGACCCGAAAAAAAGTTTTTCGCTTTCATCATTTACAGCTCCATGCAAAAAGACAAATCACAAGCACGGCGCACGGCGTCCGCTTGCAAGTATTTACTTCCGACTGACGCTGATCCCCCAGGGGGGAAACAACCCATTTCAAATGTTCCAGACGTAATAATCTCCGCGAGATCATGTAACTTTTAATTTATGCTGTCAAGAGAAAAAGCAGGGAAAATTATTTTTTATTAAAAAAACACATTGTTATTGTTTCGTGTTACTTACATTCTCTACCACTAAGTGATTACACGCATTCCTTGAAATGGCCACACAAGATGATCGTCTGCAAAAAGCGACAAATTCAGGCAACAATTGGAAACAATTTGTCGCCTTCATAAAAAGAAAAATAAGTCAAACTTAATGCGTTTGGCTTTCAAAAATTCTGGCTTGTATAATTTTGTCTGCCCATTCATCTTTTAACAGCATTTTGCCGTGCTTTTATGTATTTTTGTTATATCAAATCGCGTCGATGATATAGGTGTCCTATGCAGGAGCGGCAGGATACCGCCCCTTGCCCGCATACTCTTTCGCTCAACCCATAGGGGCGGTCGCCCTCGGTCGCCCGTGCCGCATCAGACATCAAGCATCAATGGGCAAAACCGCAAGCACAACGCCCGCGATTTTGCCCTTCCCCCTTGATCCTTGATCCCTGCCCCTGATTCCTGCGCCCGCCGCCCGTTCCGTTCATCGCCAATTCACCCTTCCACGGGTTACATTACGGTTTACGGTTTACGGTTTTTTTGAAAGGTCAACTTCATCATGGTTCTCACTCCTTCCACGATGGCGCCGCTCGGCAGCGCGTTGCCCGCTTTTGATTTGCCCGACGGCAACGGCGCGCGTTATGGCAATAAAAATTTGATGGGCGCGAAAGGCTTGTTCATCATTTTCATTTGCAATCACTGCCCTTACGTCAAGCACATCAACGCCGCGCTGGCGCCGCTGGGACGCGAGTTCGCGGCGCTCGGCGTCGGCATGGCGGCGATTTCCAGTAACGACGCGCAAAATCACCCCGAAGACGCGCCCGACAAAATGGCGGCGCAAGCGAAAGCGCTCGGCTACACGTTTCCTTATTTGTACGATGAGACGCAGGAAGTCGCCCGCGCTTTCGACGCGGTTTGCACGCCCGATCTTTTTTTGTTCGACGCCGCCGGCAAGCTCGTTTACCGCGGACAATTCGATGCCAGCCGCCCCGGTAAGGGCAAGGCCGACGCCGCCGACATTCGTCGCGCCGTCAAGGCGCTGGCCGACGGCGCGCCGCCGTTATCCGAACAAGTGCCCAGCGTCGGTTGCAGTATCAAATGGAAGTAACCCGCGCTTCCGCGCAAACGCAGCCGAGAAACACCGCCGTATTGCGACTTCAGAATGCCACGAAACATTGCACTATACGCCAATGGCGGATACAATGAGCTATGGAGTTCATTGAAACGCCGACATTTACCCGCTTGCTCGCTGATCTACTGACGGATGATGAGTATGCGAATCTTCAAAATGTTCTGGTTGTAAATCCGGAGCAAGGCGTCGTTATCAAAGGCAGCGGCGGAGCGCGCAAACTTCGTTTCGCGCTGCCCGGGCGCGGCAAGAGCGGCGGTGTTCGGGTGATTTACTACCGACGCCGGAGCGATGAACAAATATACATGCTTTTGATTTACTCGAAATCGAGAAAAGACAATCTCACCGCACAGGAAACCGCGCTGCTGCGGGAATTTGTGAAGGAACTGTGAAATGGAAAAAGCTTTATTTGAGGATTTGATGCAAAGCCTGAAAGAAGCCAAGGCGATTGCGCGCGGGGAAATGCCGGCTTCGCGCCGAATCAAAGTCACGCCACCCGATGTGAAAGCGGCGCGGGATCGGGTTGGCTTGTCGCAGAATGAATTTGCCAGACTGATGCGCGTCAGCGTCAAAACATTGCAAAACTGGGAACAGCACCGTCGCAATCCGACAGGGCCGGCAACCGCTCTGCTCAAGATCGTACTCGCCGAACCGACCGCAGTGCTGAAAGCGCTGTACCCCACAGAAAGAAAAACAACCAAACAAACCAAATCCGCTTCGATGTCTCTTTAGGTCATCGCAATGTACGACGGCGCTCCTCCGGCAAACGCTTGAGCGATTGAACCGTGGATCAAACCGACCCCACCGAAAAATTGTCCGCCGCCAATCGCGGCACGCTGGAAGCCTTCGCGCGCTTTCTCGGCACGCGCGCGCCGCACACCCGCGCCGCGTATCTGCGCGACACCGAGCAACTGGCGCAGGCGGTTCATCCCGCTGCGTTGTCGTCTCTCACCCGTGCTCAACTGGCGCGTTGCCTCGCGCAATGGCATGCGCAGGGGTTGTCGGGACGCAGCCTCGCGCGCATGTTGTCCTCGTGGCGAGCGTTTTACCGCTTCCTGCTCTCCTCCCCCGAATACGCGCTGCAAGATGATCCGTGTGAGCATCTGAAAGCGCCGCGATCGGCGCGTCGCCTGCCGTCGGTGTTGACGCCCGATGAAACTGGACAACTTCTATCCGAAAACGCGGAAAACGAGGCGACGCGCAATGCGGCGTTATCGATCCGCGACATCGCGATGTTTGAACTGATTTACTCGTCAGGGTTGCGGGTTTCCGAACTAACCGGCCTCAATCTTGCGCAACTGAATTTGCGTGAAGCCGAAGCGCGCGTTCTCGGCAAAGGCAATAAAGAGCGGCTGGTGCCGATCGGACGTCCAGCCATCGAAGCCCTGCAACATTGGCTTGCGGTACGTCAGGGCTGGTTGCAAGATGCCGACGAACCGGCGGTTTTTATCAACACGCGGGGAAAACGCCTTTCCGCGCGAACGGTGCAACAGCGGTTGAATCATCTGGCCATCCGACACGGATTGGCGCAACACGTTCACCCTCACATGTTGCGCCATTCGTTCGCAACGCACCTTCTGCAATCGTCGGGCGATTTGCGCGCGGTGCAGGAATTGCTCGGCCACGCTTCCATCGCCAGCACTCAAGTTTATACACACCTCGACTATCAGGCGCTGGCAAAAGTGTATGATGCCGCACACCCGCGAGCGCGGAAGAAAACGGGAAAGCCGTAGCGTTTCACAAATCAAATCTTTCCCTCTCCCCTTGTGGGAGAGGGGTGATTTCCAAATTTTACCGGCCGGCGTGATGCGCCTTTTCTTGCCCGATGCCTTCGGCGATGAAGGTCAGCACCAGTGTGTTGAGCGACACACCCTCGGTTTTTGCGCGCGCGGTAAGCGCCGCGTGCAGGCTTTTCGGCACGCGGGTCAAGAATTTGCCGGACGCGACGCCTCCGCTGTTGGGCGCGGGAACCGGCTGCCCCCACTCTTTGAGCGCGTTTATCATTCCGGCCAGCGCTTCTTTGCCATTGGCGATGGCTTCTTCGACGGTTTCGCCGTCGGACATGCAGGTATTGAAGTCGGGGTAAGTGATGAGAAAGCCGCCGCCTTCGTCTTCGGTCAGCGGGCGAATTTCAAAAGGATAATCGTCAAGGTTTCTCATGCTCATTCTCCTTTAATCATTTTGACGAATTGCCGTACATAGACGGGTTTTATAGGGCGATGCGCGGGAACGGACAATGCGGCGCCGTCAACGCGCTTGAAGTAGCAATGGCTCGTCCATTCATGCTTCCAAGTCAATCCGTATTGCCCGGCGACGGTTTGCATTTGTTCGATGCGCCAATCACGCGGGTTGGCTTGCATGGCGGTGAAAAGTTTGGTCGCAGCATTCATGGCTTGAATAGTATTACATCTAGTATCACATATCAAGCGATTTTAACCGAGAAATTGACGGTCGGGGCGGGCGACCACAGGTCGCCCCTACATTTTGATTCCTGAAACCCACGAATCTTTCAGGGTCACGGCGCGATTGAACACTGGCGTTTCTTTGCTGTGGTCGGCCAGGTCGGCGACGAAGTAGCCCTGCCGCTCGAACTGGAAGCGCGTTTCGGGCGCAGCCTCGGCAAGCGCCGCTTCGATGTAACCGGTGATGATTTTTTTGGAGTTTGAATTGAGGTCGTCGAGGTAGTCGCGTTCTTCGAGTTCAGTGTCAGGCGCTTCGCCGCCGGCGTCGCCCAGCGGATTGCGCGCGCCCGGAAACGGCACGGCGAAGAGTCGATCGTAAAGCCGCACTTCGGCGGTTTTGGCGTGCGCCGCCGACAGCCAATGAATGTTGCCTTTGACTTTGCGCGTCTCCGCGCCCGGCGTGCCGCTCTTGGTATCGGGATCGTAAGTGGCGTGCACGGCGATGATGTTGCCCGCCGCGTCTTTGTCAACGCCGACGCATTGCACGATGTAGCCGTAGCGCAGCCGCACTTCTTTGCCGGGCGACAGGCGGAAATAACCTTTCGGCGGCGTCTCCATAAAATCATCGCGCTCGATCCACAATTCGCGCGAGAGCGGCAGCGCGCGTTTGCCGAGCTCCGGTTTTTGCGGATGATTCGGCGCGAAGCAGTCTTCGCTTTTCCCTGCGGGATAATTGTCGATGATGAGTTTCAGCGGATCGAGAACGGCGACGCGGCGTTCGGCGATTTCGTTCAGATCGTCGCGCATGGCGTTTTCGAGCAGACTCATGTCGAGCCAGTGATCGTTTTTCGAGACGCCGGTGCGCTCGATCAGCAGGCGAAAACCGTTCGCCGTGAAGCCGCGTCGGCGCGCGCCCACCAGCGTCGGCATGCGCGGATCGTCCCAGCCATCGACCAGCCCCTTGCTCACCATCTCGATCAGTTTGCGCTTCGACAGCACGACGTAAGTCAGGTTGAGCCGCGCAAATTCATACTGCCGCGGCAGCGGGCGTTCCAGCAAACCGCCATCCGCCAGTTTTTCGATCACCCAGTCGTACAGAGGCCGATGATCCTGAAACTCCAGCGTGCAGATTGAGTGCGTGATGCGCTCCAGCGCGTCGGAGATACAGTGAGCATAATCGTAGAGCGGATAGACGCACCACTTGTCGCCGGTGCGGTGATGCGACGCATGGCGGATGCGGTAAATCGCCGGATCGCGCAGATTGAGATTCGGGCTGGCCATGTCGATCTTCAGCCGCAACACATACCGACCGTCGGCAAACTCGCCCGCCTTCATCCGCCGGAACAGCGCCAGACTTTCCGCCGCCGACCGGTCACGATCGGGGCTTGCCCGCCCCGGCTCGGTCAACGTGCCGCGCGCCGCCCGCATCTCCTCGGCGCTCTGGCTGTCGATGTAAGCCAGCCCCTGTTCAATGAACCATTCGGCGAAGCGGTAAAAATCGTCGTAATAATCGGAAGCGTGGTAGCGATGCTCGCCCCAGTCGTACCCCAGCCAGCGCACCGCGTCGCAAATCGAATCCTCGAATTCGACATCCTCCTTGAGCGGATTGGTATCGTCGAAACGCAGATGGCAGCGCCCGCCGTTTTCGGCGGCCAAGCCGAAATTGAGAATGATCGACTTGGCGTGGCCGTAATGCAGGTAACCGTTCGGCTCGGGCGGGAAACGGGTCACCACCCTGCCGCCGTGTTTGCCGCTCCGAAGGTCTTCGGCAATCACGGCGCGCAAAAAATGCGGCGCGGGCGGGGTGGAGGGAACGGAAGAAGCGGCTTTATCGGTCATGAAGCAAAACGGTGTTGCGAAAAAGGATCATTGTAGAGGCTGGAGCGGTTTTTGCGTAGAGGCGGCGTTTTGCCGCCCGCGCGCGCGCCGTTGGGCGCGGCACGCCGTGTAGGGAATGCGCACGCTTTCCCCTCTCCCTGCCCCCTTTTGAAAGGGGGTGGCGCGCCCTCTCATCCTCGCCGCCGCGCCGCCCCCCCAACATCATCGCCAACAGCATCAGCGCCCATTCGTTCACCGTCAGATTCTTGTTCGCGGCTCTTTTCCCGACAGGAGTTTGTACTCTCGCCTTCGGCGAGAGTGCGGGAAGGAGTTTGATGCCTGATCCCTGATTCCCGATCCCTGATACCTTGACCTGCATGGCATTTTTAGGGTAAAAGGCAGGAGTCGCCGCTGAATAGGCATCAAAAAGGCATCATTTTCGGCGACAGCCCGAATTTCAACTCAAGGAGTTACTATGGATATCGACAAGCGCGTGGTTTTGAACGGCTTGAACACCCGCGAATACGAGCATTCTCTGGACAAGATGGCGCTCGATGTTTTGAAGAAAATTCCCATTCTGCCCAAGCTGATCGAACTGGTCGAAACGCCGACGAGCATGGTTCGACGATACGCCATGCTGGGCAGCGATTTGCGCGTCACCGAGCGACAGTTTCCCACGCTGTACAAACTGTTCCGCGAGACGTGCGAAGTGATGGAAGTGCCGGAGCCGCTTTTCTACGTCAGCACGGCGCCGGAGTTGAACGCTTACACCGCGTGCCCCGATCAGCCAATCGTCAAGATGTACAGTTATCTGCTCGATATTCTGGAAGAAGATGAAATCAGGTTCGTTATCGGGCACGAACTGTCGCATATCAAATCCGAACATCTGGTGTATTCGATTTTGGGCGATTTGTTGAGCACGGGGATTCTCAGAATCATTGTGTCCACGATTCCGGGCATGAGCGCGCTTTACACGCCGGCGGAAATTTCGCTGAACTACGCTTTTTACCAATGGATGCGCGCTGCCGAATACAGTTGCGACCGCGGCGGATTTTTGGCTTCCCAAAACTTCGATGCTTCGTGTCGCGCGCTGATGAAGCTGGCGGGCTATTCGAAAACTTACGCGAATGAATTGAGTCTGGAAGAATTTTTCGTGCAGGCGAAGAGCTTCGACGATTTGAACGAAACCTCGTTGGGCAAAGTGCAACAGGTTTTGTTGAGCTTCGGACAAACGCATCCGTGGTCGGTGTTGCGCGTCCGCGAACTGATGAAATTCAAAGACGGCGGCGATTACGATGCGATTTTGCGGCGCGAAAAGAAAGCGCAGTTGCCCGAACCGTTGCCGGTCGATCCGACCGGAACCGCGACCGGATTGAGCGGCGCGGCGTCGATGTTGCCGAAAGATTTGAAAATCAAAAACCCGTTCAAGAAATGAGGAGGCGGGAAGAGCGAAAGAGCATGTAGGGGCGGCCTGTGGCCGCCCGCAAAAACGGACGACCGGGGACGGTCGCCCCTACGGTCAAAACGCTCTAACAAGAATCTCGAATGAAGGTGTTGCAATGAAGAAAGCGGCTATTTTGTTTTTTGCCTTTGTCGGCGCGGCATCGCTCATGATTTTTTCGTTGAGTTCGGTGACGGACAGCGCGCGCGATCCGGCGCGCAGGGTGAAGCGTTCGCCCACTTGCAACGCGCCGGTCTGTTCCACCGCCAGATAAAAGCCGCAGCGCGCTTCGCGCACCATCAATCGGGCGGCTTCAACGAAGCCCATCACGGCGTTGAATTTGAAACATGGCTGGCGCGGCGCGGTGACGCGCAGCACGCAATCGGCGAAATGCAGCGTGTCGCCCACCCTCTCCCACTTGTGGGAGAGGGGAAAGTATGCGCCTCATTCGCAGTTGAAGTCAGCGGCGGAAATTTCTCAAATATCCGTAAACAACGCTTCTGCCGGAAAGCGCGATTTGGGCACGTTGGCGTTGAAATCGTCGGCGCCGTGGTAGCCGACGGGAACCAGCGCGCTGCTAACGAGGCCGCGTTCGCGCAGCCCCAATTCATTGTCGAGAACGACATTGTCGAAACCCTCGATGGGCGTAGCGTCGAGTTCCAGTTCCGCCGCGCTCAACAGCAGAAAACCGAGGGCGATGTAGGTCTGCTTTTCCATCCACGCTTGCGGGTCGCGGAAGGTGTAGCGGTGCATGTCGGCGTAACTGAGCAGCGTTTCGCGGCGAATTTTTTTGGCGTCCGGCGTCGGGAGACGCCCGTCGCGCGCTTCCTGCTCGACGATGGCGTCGATATGCGCGTCGGTGAGCGTGTGTCGCGTACAAAGCAGGAAAACGTGCGAGGCGTTGAGGATTTTGGGCGCGTTGTAAGCGAATATGCCGTGCGTGGCTTTGGCGATGCGCGCTTTGCCGGCGTCGGTCGAGGCGACGACAAAGTGCCACGGTTGCAAATTGACCGACGAGGGAGCAAAGCGCAGCATCGCGCGCAGTTGTTCGATCTGCGCGGCAGGAACTTTGCGCGTCGGATCGTAAGCCTTGGCGGCGTGACGGACGCGGGCGTATTGAGTGATATCGAGAGTCATGGAAAGTCCTTTATCGTTTTTGGTTCAGTTGTTTGGGTTGCTGTTATGTATTTCTGCGCTGCGCTTTTCATTCTCAACGGTCAATTGCTTTTTGCCCGAAAGGCGAATAACGTTCTCCGGCAACCACGTGGGCGCGCAAGGTGGCGTCGATGGCCGCCAGATCGTCCGCCGTCAGCGCGACATTGGCCGCGCCCAGGTTCTCATCCAGCCGAGCCAATTTTGTGGTGCCCGGAATCGGCACGATCCACGGCTTTTGCGCCAGCAGCCAGGCCAGCGCGATTTGCGCTTGCGTCACGCCCTTGTCCGCCGCCACGCGGCTCAGCGTCTGCACCAGCGCGGCGTTGGCCTGGCGGTTTTCGGGCGAAAAGCGCGGCACGCCGTTGCGGAAGTCGCCTTGCGCGAACGTGGTCCGGGCGTCGATGGCGCCGGTCAAAAACCCCCGGCCCAGCGGGCTGAAAGGCACGAAGCCGATGCCCAATTCCTCCAGCGTCGGCAGCACGCTTTCTTCGGGTTCGCGCCACCACAGGGAATATTCGCTTTGCAGCGCCGTCACCGGCTGCACCGCGTGGGCGCGGCGAATGGTTTTGGCCCCCGCTTCCGACAGACCAAAGTGCCGCACCTTGCCCGCCGCGATCAAGTCCCTGACCGCGCCCGCTACGTCCTCGATGGGCACGGCGGGATCGACGCGGTGCTGGTAGAGCAGGTCGATGTGATCGGTGCGCAGGCGCTTAAGCGACGCATCGACCACCTCGCGGATGTGCTCCGGGCGGCTGTCCAGCCCGCCCGTCGAGTCGCCAATCTTCCAGCCGAACTTGGTGGCGATCGTCACTTGGCCGCGCACCGGCGCCAGCGCCTCGCCGACCAGTTCTTCGTTGATGTAGGGGCCATAGACCTCGGCGGTATCGAACAAGGTCACTCCCTTGTCCACCGCCGCGCGAATCAGCGCAATCGCCGCCGCCTTGTCCAGCGGCGGCCCGTAGCTGTGGTTCAGCCCCATGCAGCCCAGCCCGATGGCTGAAACTTGCAGGCCATTGCGGCCAAGTGTGCGGGTTTGCATGATGAACTCCATAGACGGAGAGAAAAGTTTGCTTTCGCAAGTGTACGGCGCGCGCATGCCGGTTTGCAAGGGATGCGCGGGTCGCGCTTCAACAAACCCCTCGGCAAATAGAAAGCAGCGCCCCCCCAAATAAGAGAAATCCCTTCTGCATACTAATTTTTGCTGAAACAGGTTCAGGATCAAAACAGTTAAATCGCAAGCAATGAGATATATTCAAGGGCGGCGAGCTGGCAATATCGGGCGGCAAGGGCGCGATTCGTCTCGTTTTCAGGCGTTTTTCTTTTGCGGGCTTTGCGGCGTTTCTAAAAACTTTCTCATGAAAAAACCCTTCTCAAAGTCAGGTTATGTGTTAGAATGCTCATCAAAGCATGGCATTTAACGTTATCTATCATGAATTTCTGCCTTCATGCAAAATTTGTTTATAATATAAAGAAATAACATCAGAGGTTTTGATAAATTTCTTAAAAACGCTGCTAGAATTATGGTCATTGAAGGTTTACAAGCAAGTGGCAAGGGCGTGTACAGGTTTTAAAGGGGCGACAGGAATCGTGAGATTCCCTCAAAAAAGAAGATCGCCATGAAACAGGCACATGTTGAGGTATTTTCCGGTTTTTTCCGGAAATGGCTAAAGGGGAGCCAAGGCTTGCCACTTGCTTATTTATGCGGTTCATTGAGTTTGACGAGCCGCAGCACGGGAAAGTTGCCCTG
>JAITBX010000012.1 GCA_031283405.1 Burkholderiales bacterium
GAGATCGGCGGCTTTGTCGTAGCCGATTTCCATCACGGTGCCGCCGCGAAAATCAACGCCGAAATTCAAACCTTTGTGCGCCAGAAAAAAAACCGCCAGCAAAAAAGTAATCAGCGAAATGATGTTGAATTTCAGCGCATGCCGCATGAACGGGATGTCGCGTGTAAATCTGAAAAATTCCATGATCCGTTATTCCTGAAAAGTCGCCCTCGTGTGTTTTTCGGTGGCGTTCTTTACTTCGCGCCTTTTTCGGCGCGGGCGTCGATCTTGCGCGCGCCGTCGGGCGCGGCGAAGTTGGCCGCCAGCGCTTCGACCGGCGGTTTCCACACTTGCCCGATCGAAATTTTTTCGAGACGTTTTCTGTGTCCGTAAATCACCGACACCAGACCGCGCGACACGAACACCGCCGAGAACATCGAAGTCAAAATGCCCAAGCAGTGCACCACCGCAAAGCCGCGCACCGGCCCGCTGCCGAAAATGAGCAGCGCCACGCCGGCGATCAAGTTGGTGACGTTCGAGTCGAGAATTGTGCTCCACGCGCGCTCATAGCCGGCGGCGATGGCCGTGTGCGGCATCGCGCCCCATCGCAATTCTTCACGAATCCGTTCGTTGATGAGCACGTTGGCGTCGATCGAAATACCGAGCGTCAGCGCGATAGCGGCGATGCCCGGTAGCGTCAACGTTGCTTGCAACGCCGACAACAACGCCACCAGCAGCATCAGGTTCACCGTCAGCGCCGTCGCCGACACCACGCCCATCAGCATGTAGTAAGCGCAAATGAACAGCGCCAATGCGATGAAGCCGCCCAGCACCGAGTGATAACCTTTGGTGATGTTTTCCTGTCCGAGAGAAGGGCCGACGGTGCGTTCTTCGACGATCTCCATCGGAGCCGCCAATGAGCCGGCGCGAATCAGCAGCGCGATTTCGTTCGCTTCCCGCGTCGTCATCGCGCCTGAAATTTGCACGCGACCGCCGCCGATTTCTTCGCGAATGTTCGGCGCGGTAATCACTTCGGCTTTGTTGCGCTCAATCAGCATCACCGCCATTCGCTTGCCGACATTCTCGCGCGTGAGGTCTTTAAAAATTCGCGCGCCGACGCCGTCGAGATTGAGATGAACCGCCGGTTGATTGCTGTCGCCGGTGAAGCCCGGTTGCGCGTCGTTGATGCGGTCGCCGGTCAACACCACTTGCCGCCTGACCACGACCGGCCTGCCGTCACGATCGGTGAACAAATCGCTGTCGAACGGCACTTGTCCGCGCAACGCCATTTCCAGCGCGCCCGGCTCTTCGTTGACCATTCGGATTTCCAGCGTTGCCGTGCGGCCGATGGTGCGCTTGGCGGTTGCTGTGTCTTCGACGCCCGGCAACTGCACGACGATGCGATCGGCACCGGCCTGTTGAACGATGGGTTCGGAAACGCCCAATTCATTGACGCGATTGCGCAGCGTCGCCATGTTTTGAGTGACGGCGTTATCCTGAATCCGTTTCTGTTCGGTTGGACTCAGCGACGCCACCAGTTGCAGATCATCGCCTTCGCCGCGCGGCGTCAGTTGCAATTCGGGATTGGAGCGACCAATTTGCTCGCGCGCGCTGTCACGCGCCTGCGCGTCACGGAAACGCAGCACGACGGTTTGACCTTCACGCAGAATGCCGCGATTTTGAATTTTCTTTTCGCGCAGCAAAGTGCGCAAATCGGTCGAATAACGATCCGCCGCCTTATCGAGCGCGCCCTTCATGTCAACTTGCAACAGAAAATGCACGCCGCCGCGAAGATCGAGACCCAGATACATCGGCTTGGCGTTGATTTTTTCCATCCACGCCGGCGTTGACGACAGCTTGTTCAGCGCTACGGTGTAGTCATCTTCGCCGAGCACCTTCTTCAACACTTCGAGTGCGCGCTGCTGAGAGTCGCCGTCCGGCATCTTGATTTTGAGGCCGACCGGCTCGACGACGCCATCGCCGTAAGGAATGTTCGCGTCTTTGAGAATGGCCTGCACCCGCGCCAGCAAGGCGCTGTCAACCTTGATCGTTGACTTGATGGACGACACTTGTATCGCCGGCACCAGCGGGAAGAAATTGGGCGCCGTATAAAGCGCGCCCAACAACACGGCAACAATGATGATGAGGTACTTCCAGAGAGGATAACGGTTCATGATTGAAGGGCGTTTTCAAACGCATCCCGCCAAATGGCCGGGCAACCTGTCAAAAAATCGAACGCGCCGCGCATCGGATCACAAATCGGAAAAAGCGGCGCGCTCACAATACAACGATCAGAAATCCTTGATCGTGCCTTTGGGCAACAACTGCGTCACCGCCGAGCGTTGCACCAGAACCTCCGTATCCTTGGCGATTTCCAGCGTCAACGCCGACTCGTCGAGCTTGACGATGCGACCGATTACGCCGCCGGCGGTCGCCACTTCCTCGCCTTTCTGCAACGCGGTCACCATGGCGCGATGCTCCTTCATCTTCTTCTGTTGCGGACGAATCAGCAAAAACCAGAAAACGACGAAAAGCAAAACCAGCGGCGCAATCTGCACCATCCAATTACCTTCCTGCTGGGCGCCGCCGGCAGCGGCTTGCGCAAATGCGGAACTGATGAACACAAAAACCTCCATTGAACAAAATGACCCAAGGTCAACGGCCACGAAACCCGAAATTTAACTCCCAGACTCCAAAGCTCCATGACCCCAAAAAACGCGCCACGGCAGTGATTCGCCGACGGCGATTGACGCTTTTCGCTGCGCCTATTCTCTTTGAATATCGAACCTGCGCAGAAAATGAGATAGTTTACCATGAGGGGCAAGGATGCAGGGCAGGGGCGGCATATTGTTGAGCTTTGTTTTCCAACACAATCGTTTCCAATAGGCACGATTCTCAACCTCCCCTTGAAGCCGCCGAGCATCGCAGGACGGCGCAGAAACAGGGCGAGGGTTGTTCGAGCGATCCTCTGATTTTTTCAGGATCGCGAGTTCCCGAGACCCTGCGCCGATCGAAAAGCGCAGGGAACCCGCGAAGCGGGCGGGGGAATGGGGAGCGGTTTCTTTGGCCACTTTCTTGTCCGCACAAGAAAGTGGTTCGCCAGTCGGGCGAGACCGACGTGGGGGAGCAGATAACGAATGTGTTGTGATTTGGGGAAAGTAACGATTACCCCTCGCCCGCCCTTCGGGCGCCCTCTCCCACAAGGGGAGAGGGTAGGCAGCATTCTGCCGCCCGCAAATCTTCGGGATGCCGAGGGCGCATCCCCTACACGCCCCTCCCCCGCTCTTGCCGGAACTGCGTCACAAAAGACGCCAGCGCGCCTTCCGCTACCGCTTCCCGCATCTGCCGCATCAGGTCGAGGTAATAATGCAGATTGTGGGTCGTCGCCAGTCGCGCGCCGAGAATTTCGTTGGTTTTTTGCAAATGATGCAGATAAGCGCGGGTGTAATGGCGGCAGGCGGCGCAGGCGCAGGTTTCGTCGATGGGACTGGTGTCAGTGCGATAGCGGGCGTTGCGAATTTTCATGTCGCCGAAACGGGTGAACAGCCAGCCGTTACGAGCGTTGCGCGTCGGCAGCACGCAGTCGAACATGTCGATGCCGGCAACGACGCCGGCGACCAAATCTTCCGGCGTTCCGACGCCCATCAAATAGCGCGGGCGATTTTCCGGAAAACGCGGCGCGATGTGATCGAGCATTCTGAGCATTTCTTCCTTCGGCTCGCCGACCGACAAACCACCGATGGCGTAACCGTGAAAACCGATTTCGGTCAGCGTTTGCAACGATTCATCGCGCAAATCCTCAAACATGCCGCCTTGCACGATGCCGAACAAGGCATTCGGATTGTTGCCTTCGACAAACGCATTTTTTGAGCGCTGCGCCCAGCGCATCGACAAGGCCATCGAGTCCGCCGCTTCTTCGCGGGTGGCGGGATACGGCGTGCATTCATCGAACGCCATCACGATGTCGGCGTTCAACACGCGCTGAATGTCCATCGACACTTCCGGCGTCAAAAGCAAGCGGTCGCCGTTGATCGGCGACGAAAATGCCACGCCTTCTTCGCAAATTTTGCGCAACGCGCCAAGACTGAACACCTGAAAACCGCCGGAGTCGGTCAGAATCGGTTTTTGCCAGTTCATGAAACGGTGCAGCCCTTGATGCAGGCCGATCACTTCCAGCCCGGGACGCAACCACAAGTGAAACGTGTTGCCGAGAATGATTTGCGCGCCGTTGGCGATCAATTCATCGGGCGTCATCGCCTTGACCGAGCCGTAAGTGCCGACCGGCATGAACATCGGCGTTTCAACAGCGCCATGCGCGAGTTGCAGGCGAGCGTGACGGGCGCGCCCGTCGGTGTGCAACACGTCGAAGGCAAAATTTTTTGCTTTCATGGCTGGTTACTCCTCTCCCCTCGCTCCAAAAGCATCGCATCTCCATAGCTGAAAAAACGGTATTGCGCCTGTATCGCGTGCGCGTAAGCGGCGCGCATCGTGTCGTAACCGCCGAAAGCGGCGACCAGCATCAACAACGTCGAACCCGGCAAATGAAAATTGGTCAGCAGCCGATCCACCACTTTGAAGCGGTAACCCGGCGTGATGAACAGCGCAGTTTCGCCCGCAGTTTTGTCGCTACCCTCGCGCAATGTTCCTTTATCGTTTGCCGCCGCTTCCAGCGCCCGCAGACCGGTCGTTCCCACAGCGACAACGCGGCCGCCGCGCGCGCGCGTTGCCTCTATCGCCGCCGCTGTCGCCGCCGGAATTTCATACACTTCACGGTGCATCACATGCTGCGACAAATCTTCGTGCTGCACCGGCTGAAACGTTCCGGCGCCGACATGCAGCGTTACCGTTGCCCGTTGCGCGCCGCGCGCGTCGAGCGCAGCCAAGAGCGCTTCATCGAAATGCAGCCCCGCCGTTGGCGCCGCCACCGCTCCCGGCGCGCGCGCGTACACCGTTTGATAACGCGCCTCGTCCATGCCCTCGGCGGC
>JAITBX010000025.1 GCA_031283405.1 Burkholderiales bacterium
AAACCCAGCCCCATGGCGTCGGGAACCGTGAGAATGTCGGAAAACAGAATCGCGGCGTCGAGCGGAAAACGCTCTAGTGGCTGCAACGTCACCTCGGTAGCCAATTCCGGCGTCATCGCCAGTTGCATAAAACTGCCGGCCTGAGCGCGGGTTTTGTTGTATTCGGGCAGATAGCGCCCAGCCTGCCACATAAGCCAAACGGGCGTGTAAGGCGTCGGCTCACGGCGCAAAGCGCGCAAAAAAGTATCGTTTTGAATCATCGTCTTCTTGGAAAAAGCTTCCGGGAAAATTTCGCGCCTGAGCAACGTCAGGAATCGCACAGAGACGCATTGTCGCCCAAGCCCGCCTTGCAGGCAAATGAAAAATGGGTAAGAACGACTCGCCTTTGCCCTGCTTTCCCCCGTGCTTGGCGATTGCGGAGCGCGGAGGAGCGGGCTGCGACCACCCGCCCTGCAGCTCGCGTCTGCCCGATATGGCGGATACACAAAAACCAACACATCCATGCTTTGTTCAACGAAATGTAAGAAATTCTTGCGTCAACCCGTCAAGTTGAGGTTTAATCTTGGGAAGTGCCCCTATCTGCCTGTTCCAACTTGCCTTTCGTTTTTTCGCGCTTTCTTGTTCCGGTATTTTGTTTCGGCATTTCGGGCTTCTTTTTCAACATCTTCAGGAAGGTGATCATGTTTTCTCGCGCTTTTTCCCGAATCAGCGGCGTATTGTTGGCGATTCTCGCCGTAATGCTTGTAACAGCTTGCGGCGGCGGTAGCGGCGGCAGTGCCAGCAATCCGCCCTCGCTGTCTCTCAGCGAAACAAAAATGGCTTTTGGCTCATTTAGTGGAACAATCTATGGTGGCTCGCCTCCTTTCTACCTTGAAACAAATACATCGGCTATCGAATTGGATTTGCCGCGCGATTCGACCTATAACAACGCTTATGTATCAAGTTCCAGAAATTTTACGGGCTACGCCTATCCGGTCTCTGAGGACGGCACAGGTCAAGTTCACGTCTGGGACAAAGTCAGCACGCATGCAAACGGAGGTAGCGCTTCTTTCGTATACGTCGGGATTTCTTTTGATCCCTCGACGCTGACGGTAACGGCCACCGGCAATGCCGGATGCACGACGAATGATGACAGCTCACTTTGCGCCAATTCTCAAGGTATCGCCACGCTGCAACTCACTGGTATTGGCGTCGCCAACCAGCCCGTTCAGTTCAGCGTCGTATCGGGGCACTTCAAGATACTGTATCCCAATAGTGGAACTTGGGAAACTACTGTCAGCACGATGACGGACAGCGCGGGCATGGCGCAGGTCGTCATCAAGGCTGACGCCAATGTTTCGACGGAGGTCGCCCAGATTCGCGCGCGCTTTCCCGGCTCTCCCCTCGATACTCTCGTTACTTCCTTTACCATCGTCGGCAACGACTTTATGATATTGCCGGGGGATATAACGCTCACATCCCCGACAGCAACGTGTCCGGCAAGATCGTACCCCTTTAAAATTTATGGCGGAACGCCTCCTTACGATGTGATTGCGTCGCCAGGTTCGGTAAGCCCATCGGTCGTGACGGCGATCGGCGGTTCGGTGACTCTGACATTGTCCGATTGCGGTGACGGCACCCTGACGGCGCACGATGCACAGGGCAGACTGGCAACAGCATCGTTCAGCTATAAAGCAGCTGATCAGGGAGGGACGCCGCCGACCGAACCGGTCACGACGTCAAAACTCGGCAATTGGGGGGGAACTTCGGTGGCGACCCCCCCAGTATCGTGTGCTGTCGGCACGGTTTTCTCCTTCTCGGTGCAGGGAGGAACGGCGCCTTATGTGTGGTTGGCATCACCCGCCATCCCGGGATTGGCCGGACCGCAATCCATAACGCCACCCGTGGGAACGATAGAATTTACCGCTGCGACAGGGGCTGGGCACGGGTCTTACGTCATTACTGTGATGGATAGCAAGGCCATGCAAAGCACAACACCGATGACGCTTTACTGTACTCCGTAAGCGTATTGATGCTCTCGAAAAACGGCGCCTTGAAGGCGCCGTTTTTTTATTTGATGCGCCAACACATGGCGAACGATGTAACATGAGAAAAGATTTGAGAACCCGACATCGTTCAAACAAGCCTGACGCAACATCTTAAAAGGAAAACATCATGACGATTCGTGTGGTTCGACTCGGCACTCCGCGCGCGCGAGACGAAGGCGTGCGTATCGGCACGGTGCGGCGACCGCCGCGCGGTGTTCCCAAGGCGCGCTTTGCCGCCGACGATTGGTACGATGTGTGGTTCCCCAATCTGTCGCCCAGCCCGGAGCTGATGAAACTGGCGCTGTCGCACAGCGCGAATTTTTCCATCGGTTGCTATTGCGAGAACGAGGAACGCTGTCACGCGCGGTGCTGGCCGAGCGCGGCGCGGCATTGGGATAGCGCAGTTTTTCGTTTCCACAAATCAAGTTGCCTATTTCTTCGTCAACAATCATTCATGTGTGATGAGTCATGAGCGATTACACGGTATCCGTTACAGCACTCGGGATGAGGCGAGAGCGGATTTGTTTGATTACATTGAAGTGTTTTACAATCGCAAGCGCATGCATTCTACGCTCGGTTATGTCTCACCCGCGAAGTTCTTGGAAGCCTGGGCTCACGGCCAGACCGAGTTGGAAAGAGCCGCATGACTCAAACGGCTTGGGAGGCGAAAAATAGAGGGAAGGTCACAAGCGTTCTAAATTTTTGAATGCAATTTAGCATGATTCCCCTACAATAGTGTTTTTCGCAGCAGCACTTTTTCACTTTTGCTCTTACGCGCCACGCCATGACCGCCTCCGTTTTACGCACCCTGTTCTCGCGGCGCATGCTGATTTGCGTTTTCACCGGCTTTTCTTCGGGATTGCCGCTTTATCTGCTGTTCAACCTCGTTCCGGCGTGGCTCAAAACCGAAGGGCTGAGTCTGCGCACTCTCGGCGCTTTCGCGCTGATTCAGTTTCCTTACACCTGGAAATTTTTGTGGGCGCCGCTGCTCGATCGCTATGCGTTACCCTGGCTTGGGCGTCGTCGCGGCTGGATGGGAATACTTCATCTCGCGCTGCTCAGCGTTATCGCCTGGCTGGGTTGCTTGTCGCCGCAACAAGATTTGCCGCTGGTCGTTACGCTGACCGCACTGCTGGCGTTTTTGTCGGCGTCGCTCGACATCGTGCTCGATGCGTTTCGCCGCAATCTGTTGCCCGACATTGAACAAGAGTTGGGCAACACCATTCATGTCAACGCTTACAAAATCGCCAGTTTGGTGCCCGGCTCCTTGTCGCTCGTGCTTTCCGACAGTTTGCCGTGGACGCAGGTGTTCATGATCACAGCGCTGTTCATGTTGCCCGGCTTAGTGATGACTTTGCTTGTGTCCGAACCGCGCGCTTCTTTGCGCGCGCCGAGAACATTGCGCGAAGCCATCGTCGAACCGTTTCACGAATTCATGTCGCGCCACGGCTGGAAACCGGCGCTGACCATTCTCGCGTTTGTGTTGCTCTACAAATTGGGCGATTCTTTGTGCACCGCGCTGGCCACGCCGTTCTACATGGACATGGGCTACACCCGCACGCAAATCGGCCTGGTCGCCAAAAATGCAGGACTGTGGCCCAGCGTGATCGGTGGCATTCTGGGCGGCATCTTGATGATGAAGATCGGGCTTAACCGCGCGCTGTGGGTATTCGGTATTCTACAGGCCGTTGCAATTCTGGGTTTTGTCGAACTCGCCCGAACGGGCGCTGCGCCCGCCGGCGCCGTGCGTCTGTGGATGCTCGCCGGTGTGATCGGCTTTGAAGCGCTGGGCACCGGCTTGGGCACCGCCGCTTCCGTTTCGTTTATCGCGCGCACCACACACCCCGCCTATGTCGCCGCCCAATTCGCGCTGCTCACCAGCCTGACGGCCATTCCGCGAGTGATCTTCAACGCCGGCGTCGGTTGGATCGTGGAAGGCATCGGCTGGGTCAACTTCTTTTGGCTGTGCTTCGTGCTGGCGCTGCCCGGCATGTTGCTGCTGCTTAAAGTCGCGCCGTGGAACGGCGCGCCGGCCGCAACGCCTTCCGCTGACGAATCCAAATGACTTCATCGAACACTATCGCTCAAGCCGCCATCGCCGCCGCGCAACGGCTATCGCAACAGGTTGAAGCGATGCGCTTCGCCGCGCCGGTCACGCACGTTTATAACCCGCTCACTTACGCTTGGGCGACACATGAAATTTATCTTCGCCGCTTTGCCGCATCGAAGAAAAAAGTGGTGTTCGTCGGCATGAACCCGGGTCCGTTCGGAATGGTACAAACCGGCGTGCCGTTCGGTGAAGTGGCGGCGGTTCGGGATTGGATGGGCATTGAAGCGGAAGAGAACGTTGTAGGGGCGACCTGCGGTCGCCCGCAAAAATTCAGACGACCGCAGGTCGCCCCTACGCCTTCTTCTTTTTCGGAGAACGAAGGTACAGACTCGAATCAAAAGGGCTTCAGCGTATTTATCAAAAAACCGAAGCACGAAAATCCGAAGCGCCCTATCGAAGGTTTCGCCTGTTCGCGTTCCGAAGTCAGTGGTCGGCGTTTGTGGGGACTGTTCGCGCAGCGTTTCGGCACAGCCGAACATTTTTTTCAAAACCATTTCGTCGCCAACTATTGCCCGTTGGCGTTTTTTGACGGCGGCCGCAACCTCACGCCGGACAAACTTCCCTCTGCCGAACAAGCGCCGTTGCTCGCCACCTGTGACGCTCACTTACGCGCGTTAATCGAACTTTTGCAACCGCAATGGGTCATCGGTATCGGCGCTTGGGCGGAAACCCGCGCCCGCGTAGCGCTTGCCGGCCTGCCCGAAATCCGGGTGGGATGCATCCTTCACCCCAGCCCCGCCAGCCCCGCCGCCAATCGCGGCTGGAGCGACGCAGCAACGCGGCAGTTGGTGGAATTGGGAGTGTGGGAAGAAGAGTAGAAGCGCAAGCCCGTATCAAATCTCAATCATCACACCCGCAATCGCCGCTCCCGTGTTTGCCTTTACCAAACAGCATCCCGCCGATTCCCCAGCCGATAATTGCTGATCCCAGCACACCCAAAAAACCGATGCCCTGCTTTTTGGGAGAGGCATTGCCGGTGGAGGGTGCGTCGACCCAGCGCATCAAGGTTGCCAGTTCGGTAGGCACTGTCAACGTCTAGACAAGAGATATCCTGACATCTTCGGTTTCCGACAATCCGCGCCGTCTGATAGCTGCCTTGGGGTCTGTCAGCGTCTCAATCACCTCGTTGAGCCAATCCCTGATCTCCGTCAGAGTGTGGCGGTATATCTTTACCAGCAAATCACGCGCTTCGACATCACGTCCGGAAGCGTCAAGAGCGCACACTTCGCTATAACCGGAAAGCACATCATCGGTGGTTCCCTCAAAGCGACCGACGGCGCGATAAACATCGCTGTCGGTCGCGCTTTCATTCGCCAACACATCGGACGCCAAGCTGTCGATGCGATCCGTGAGACGAGGCCCAAACTTCGCCAGTTTGTCCAGATGGCCGGAGACGATAGAGAGCATTTCCAAAACGGGCATCGTCGGGCGGGCGCGAAGATCAAGCTGCGTTTCGATCTTTTGCCGGAGCGGGCGCAGGGCTTCGCCCAGCAACGTCGCGCGATGCGGCAGGAGAGGTTCATCGTTCATTATCAGTTCCTCAAATCATCAAAAAAATTGTAAACTCAATCCGCTTCCAAGGGTCGCGGGATTCTCTGAGCGTCACGATCTCGGCGTTCAGCACATGGCCGGCATCCAGCAAATAACTTGCCGCCGCATTATCAACGTGCGGAACGTAACCCAACTTCTGCCCCTGAGCGTTGTTCATGATGCCAGCGCTCGGCCTGAACCCAGCGCGCCCGTTCGGGCGAAAAGCGCAGAACCGCCCAGCCCTTGGCTTGCCCGCCAAAGATACCGTAGGCCGAAGCGAAATGCGCGTCCAGCTTGGCTGACGCCACATTGCGGGCAGCCTCGCGCAGCACCTTGACCCGCTGGATCGCATCGACCGAAAAGCTGCGCAGATCATGGCGCAAATGGCACCAAGCATCGACATACCAATTGTCGTGGTAATGAACGAGACGCTGAGGAGAAATTGTTCGCGTGTTGATCTCGTTGCGCTGCCGGTTCCATGCCTCTATTTCGATGCGCTTCCTTTCGAGCAGGGCAATGGCGATGTCGGTGAAGAAACGCGGTTCAACCGCACGCTTCGCCATGGAAAGCAGCTTTACCCGCTGAGTGATTTCTGCCACCGAATGACCAGACGCCTCCAGCAAAGCTGTTAACCGCGCTTGAAGCGGCGCGACATGAGACGCCAATATCCCCGGCTCAATGCCGCCCAATAGTTTATGAGCCGCCAGCAACGCATAAAGTTCGCCGGATGAGAACCAAAGCCCCGGAAGCGCATAAGCCGACCCCTTGGCGTTGATGTTTTCGAATCGACAGCCCCTCGCGTCACGATCCCAGACGATGGGCGCATTAAGGCGATCTCGAAGATACTCCATGTCGCGCTTGAAAGTGGCTCGCGATACTTCGGGTTCTTCCAAAAATGCATTAATAGGCACCACGCGCCGCTCGTGAAGCATCTGATTGATCTTGTAGAAGCGTTCGGTGCGACTCATGGAGCGCAAGTTCAAAAGACTCTTGTTTCGCGGCGCATTGATGAATCAAATCCAATCAATATGGACTGACGTTTGCTCTCGCTCTCCCTCACTGTTTCCCGCGTGTGTAAGAGCGCAGTTCGACGGTTTCGAGTTGAGACGTGATTTCAATGGCGCTGCGTCCGTCACCTTTTTCAATAAAGCCCGCGCGTTTTTCGGCGCGGACGATGTTGTTGACTTCCGGCGCGTACCAACTGATGTAGCTGGCGCGCGTCGGATACCGCCACGGGTCTTCGTCGTCAAAGCGAATGACTTGATTGAGTTTGAGCGCGTCGGTTTCGCCAACGGGCGATTTGATTTTCTCCCAGCCCCACGCGCGCGTGATGAAGTTGGGTTGTTGTTGTCCGTACCGCTCTTTCTTGTCGGCAGTGTCGAGCCACTGGCTCCACGAATCGCCCGCGCGCATCGGGAAGCGATAACGCTGATACGGCGTATTGAATTGCCGCGTTTCGGTGTTCATCAACGCGCCCTGCGACACCAGCCCGGGTTGCGGCCAGATTTCAGTGCGCGTTTCGATGCCGTTGAGGCGGCTGCCCTGACTGGTGATTTGCACGGTGACGCCGTTATTGTCGATCTTGGTGATCTCCCACGTTTCGTCCCAGGAGAGATGCATCCGGTAGCCTTCTTCAATGTGATAAACCCAACGGTCGCCGACGCGATAGTCCGGCGCTTCGGCTTGCTTCGACGCATCGCCGTCCAGCCCCATGATCGCCGCACAACCGGATAGCGTCAGCAGTATTCCCGCTGTCAGAAAAATTTTGAGTTTGTTGTTCATCGTTGTTTCCTTTTTTCGGAGCGGGTTCGATCCACAATCTCCCCTTCGGGGAGAGAACAAACCCCGGCGCTTCACGCCACCCCCTTTCAAAAGGGGGCAGAAAAAATCGTAGGGGCGACCTCTCTCGCAAGAGAGAGGGTATTGCATCACTCTTTGTCCGTCACCGCGCCACGGCTGGCGCTCGATACCAGCCGCGCGTATTTGGCCAACAATCCCGCCGTGTAACGCGGCGCCGGCGGCTTCCATTGCGCGCGCCGTTTTGCCAGCACGTCATCGCTGACGTTGAGTTGAACCAGCAAACGATGCGCGTCAATGGTGATCGAATCGCCTTCTTCGATTAGCGCAATCGTTCCGCCGACAAACGCTTCCGGCGCCACATGGCCGACGACCATGCCCCAGGTACCGCCGGAAAAACGTCCGTCGGTAATCAGTCCCACCGTTTCGCCCAGTCCCTGCCCGATCAATGCCGATGTCGGTGCCAGCATTTCCTGCATGCCCGGACCGCCTTTCGGCCCTTCATAACGAATCACGATCACGTCGCCATCTTTGATCTTGCGCGCCATGATCGCCTCCATGCACGACGCTTCCGAATCAAACACGCGCGCCGAGCCGGTGATCGACGGATTTTTGAGTCCGGTGATTTTCGCCACGCATCCTTCCGGCGACAAATTGCCTTTCAAAATTGCCAGATGACCTTCGTTGTACAACGGTTTATCGAAGGGGCGAATCACCTCCTGATCGGCGCGCGGCGACGCCGGCACGTTTTCCAATTCTTCCGCCAATGTGCGCCCCGTGATCGTCAGACAATCGCCGTGCAGCAAACCTTTGTCGAGCAATATTTTCAACACTTGCGGCACGCCGCCGGCGCGATGAAAATCCACCGCAACGTAACGCCCCGACGGTTTCAAATCGCACAGCACCGGAACTTTGCGGCGAATGCGCTCAACGTCGTCGATCGTCCATTCGACATCCGCCGCCGAGGCAATCGCCAGATAATGCAGCACCGCGTTGGTCGAGCCGCCGGTCGCCATAATGAGCGCTGTGGCGTTCTCGATCGACTTTTTGGTGATGATGTCGCGCGGCTTGATGTCGTGAACCACCGCGTTGTAAAGAACACGCGCCGACAACGCCGCCGAGTCGGCTTTTTCGGGATCGGGGCAGGCCATTTGCGACGAGCCGAGCAAACTCATTCCCAGCGCTTCAAACGAAGACGACATGGTGTTGGCGGTGTACATGCCGCCGCACGCGCCGGTAGAGGGGCAAGCGTGTTTTTCGATGCCGACGAAGTCTTCTTCGTCCATCTTGTGCGCGGCAAATGCGCCCACCGCTTCAAACACGCTGACGATGGTCAAATCCTTGTCTTTCCATTTGCCGGGCTTGATCGTGCCCGCGTAGACGAAAACGCCCGGCACATTCATTCGCGCCAGCGCGATCATTCCGCCCGGCATGTTTTTGTCGCAGCCGCCGACGATCAACACACCGTCCATGCTCTGACCGTTGACCGACGTTTCAATCGCGTCGGCAATCACTTCGCGCGACACCAGCGAATACTTCATCGCTTCGGTGCCCATGCCGATGCCGTCGGTCACCGTCGGCACGCCGAACACTTGCGGCATCGCACCCACTTCTTTCAACGCTTCGATGGCGCGATCCGTCAGCGGCTGAATGCCTGCGTTGCAGGGGTTCATGGTGCTGTGTCCGTTCGCCACGCCGATGATAGGCTTTTCAAAATCGTTATCACCAAAGCCGACGGCGCGCAACATCGCGCGGTTCGGCGAGCGCGCCACGCCTTGAGTGATCAAACGGGAACGGCGGTTGTACGACATGATGAATCCTTCCTGAGAAATTTCTGAAAATCAACGGGGTGATAACGATAACACTTGCTCCGGTTTCAGACAACACAGCACCGCGCCGCCCGCCACCAGCACAAACCCGATTCCATGATAAAGGTAAAGGGATTCGTGAATGAAAAGCGTCGCAAACAACGCCGAAAAAAGCGGCACCAGATGCGTGAAAATGCCGGCCTGAACCGGCCCCACTTGCGCCACGCCGTAGCCGAACAGCAGCATCGCGGCAAGCGTGGGCAACAGACCTATGTACGTCGCCAGCACAACTTCCCGCGCCGTGAACGACGGCACGCCTTTGATCCACCATTCGCCGATCAGCATCGGAACGATCAGCGCCAGCCCCAGCACGCTGGCCGTGAACACAAACGCCGGCAGCGACAGATAGCGCGGTCGCAACAAGAGCAAGACCGTGTAAAGCGCCCAGATCATCAAGCCGAGCAATACCAGAAAATCGTAACCGCTTATTCGCAACGCCAGCAAATGGCGAAGCTCGCCGTGCGTCAGCACCGTCAATACGCCGATGAACGATAGCGTCAGCCCGATGTTTTCCAGCCAGCGTGGCCGCCGTTTTTTCCACACCGCCATGATCAGCACGACCATCACCGGCACGATCGAATTCATCAGGCCGGTGAAGATCGCTGTCGTTCCCTGCAAGCCGAGGTAGGAAATCAGCGTGTCCGGCGCGAACCCCGTCGCCGCCAGCAACAACATTAACGGCCACTGCATGCGCAAAGCGCGGATGATCGGCGCGCGCTCGCGCCAGACAAAAGGAACCAGCGCCAGCGTCGCTACCGTCCAGCGAAACACCGCCAGCGTGAGCGGCGACATCGTATCGAGCAAACCGCGCGCGACCACCGCGTTGCTGCCCCACATCGCCGCCGTGAGCACCAGAACCGCATAAGCCGTCAAACGCGAAGGGGGGAACATGAAAAAACCTGTGGAAAAAGAAAAATACGAACAAAAAAGGTGAAAAGATGAAAAAGAGTTACAACAAATACTTGCGTCGAAAGCCTTGCAAAAAATCAAGCAACCTCATGCCTATTATCTTTGAGATCGACCTGACAAA
>JAITBX010000236.1 GCA_031283405.1 Burkholderiales bacterium
GGATCCCAGCAGTATCATTCATACCGATGGCTGGCGCGGTTACGATGGTCTTGTGGACATCGGCTTGAACAAGCACTTTCGGGTCAACCACGGCAACAACGAATTTGTCCGAGGCTCTAGGCACGTTAACGGTATTGAATCGTTTTCACACTCTGAATGTCTGGAAATTGTTCAACGCCTTCCTGGTCTTATTTCGAGGAAGGCTTGTTCACAAACACGATCTTGCGGATACGGCTGTTGCCCGAATCCGTAACGTAGAGGTTACCCGCTGCATCTGTCGTGATGCCGGAAGGGTAAGAAAAACGGGCGGCGCTTCCGGGGCCATCGGCATAACCGCTGTGCCCCCGGCCTTTTCCTCCTGCCAGCAGACTGACCCTCCCGTCCGGCGTGACCTTGCGGATACAGTAGTTAAACATATCCACGACATAGAGGTTGCCCGCCGCATCTACCGCGATGCCGCTAGGCAAAGCGAACTTTGCAGCGGAACCCAAGCCATCGGCATAGTCTCTAGCCTCAGTTCCTGCCAGCGTACTGACTTCTCCTTTTGGCGTGATTTTGCGGATGCGGTCATTTGCCTTATCTGTCACATAAAGGTTGCCCGCCGCGTCTATCGTGATGCCGGCGGGTTGATGAAATCGTGCGGTACGCCCTAAACCGTCGGCAAAGCCGTGATAGCCGTTTCCGGCAAGGGTGCTGACCTGCCCTTTCGGGGTCACCTTGCGAATGCTGCTCGCGCCCTCATCAGCCACATAGAGGTTGCCTGCCTTGTCAATCGTGATGCCAGAAGGCCAACTAAACTGAGCGGAGGAGCCAAAGCCGTCTGCAAAGCCCTTCTCTCCCCCGGCTAAGGTACTGACCTCCCCCTTCAGTGTGATCTTGCGGATGCGATTGTTGAGAGAGTCCACTACATAGAGGTTGCCTGACACATCAATCGCAATACCCTCAGGTCGATCAAACCGGGCGGCGCTTCCGGTACCGTCGGCAAAGCCGCGCTCGCCGCTTCCGGCCAGGGTGCTGACATCTCCTTGCGGCGTGATTTTGCGGATGCGGTGATTCCGGCTATCCGCCACATAGAGGTTGCCCGCGGCATCCACGGCGATGCCGGAAGGAGAATAAAACTGCGCGGTGCCTGCGGCGCCATCGGCATAGCCAGCCTTGCCGCTTCCGGCAACGGTACTGACCATGACCGTTTCGCCTTCGTTCGGCGCGGCAAGGTCAGTCGCGTTGCATCCTGCGACGAGGACAAGAGCAAGGGTTACGACGAAGAAAGGAGAAAAGTGAAAATTGTTTTTTCATGAGGATGAGAGAGGGAGGGTTGGAGTCCCTTTACTTTTCACTTCCTGATGTCTGACTCGGCGCTTCGTTCAGCGTCACCGTCACCACGGCACCGAGCGCATCGTCGCGCTGTGAAAGGCGCGCGCTGCCGCCGTGAAACTCGGCGATCAAGCGAACGATGTAAAGCCCCAAACCGAGATGCGGCGTTTCGCTGCGTTTGCCCGGACGAACGGAAACCATCGGCTCGAAGAGCGAAGCGTTGTCGCCTTCGGGCGGCAATGGGCCTTCGTTGACGACGCGCAGCACGACGCTTTTATCGTTCGCGTTTTTGTCAGTCTGCAAACTGATGTCGATCGCGGTGTCGGGCGTCGCAAATTCATGCGCGTTGGCCACCAGTTTGTCGAGCATTTGCACGATCAAATCGGGCGCAACGAAACGGCGACACGACTCATCGGGAGCGCGCAATGAAAAGCGGCGGTCGGGATACGCCAGCGTGTAACCTTCGACGCTGCTTTTGAGCAAGGCGCAAAGATCAACCTCGGCACGTTCGGCGTCAACGATGCTTTGATCGAGGCGCGAGGCTTCACTCATTCGTGCCAAAATGTGCGACAGCCGCGTTAACCCGCTCTGCGCGCGTTCGAGATAAGTGCGGCGCTCATTTTCAGACAGCGGTTCGCGCAGATTTTCGAGCGAGCTGCGAACGACGGCGATCGGCGTGCGCAGTTCGTGCGACAAGCGGCTGGCGATTTGTTCGCGATAGACGGCGGCTTCTTCGAGACGTCCCAGCACTTCCGAAAAGCTGCGCGACAAGTCGCCGATTTCATCGCTCGCCTCGGCGCTGGCGGCAATGGCATGCACGCGACCGCGCGCATCGACGGCGTGTTCGATTTCGTTGCGCAAGCGACGAATGCGTGCCGACAAGCGCGAGGCGTAAGCGATCAGCACGGCGGCGATCAGCAACACCGCCGCGAACAACAAGGAAAACAAGCGCTCGAATGCCTGATTGCGCGCGGCGAGAATGCCGTTGGTGGTTTCTTCGACGATGACGGCGCCGATGACGCGATCACCGCTCCAGATCGGCGTGGTGGCGACGGAAACGGTAGCGGCTTTATCGGTGGTCGGGCGTTGACCGAACATCGGAATGCCGGCGAGCGTGCCTTCGACTTCGCGCGCCGATGCCAACGCTTGCGCTTCCGGTTCATCAACAAAATCTTCGGTCGGTTGCTCGGTCAAATGCGCGTAAAGCGGGTCGATCAAATTCACGCGCAACCACGGCCACGGATCGCTCCATGTAAAGGGTTGCATTGGCCGCTCGTCGATCATCCGGTGCAACAAACCCATTCGCGTCAGCACATGCAAATCGCGGTCGATCACCCACAGCCGCACATTGGCGGGAACCAGCGGCGTCAACGCGGTTTCGAGTTGCTGTCGCAATTCTTCCGGCAACGGCGGCGCCGGTTTTTTTGACGACGGCGGCAACGATAGCGGAGTGACGACCAGCGGTTGCGTCGGCAGACGCGGCGGCGTATCCGACGCGCTCGGCGGCGCGTCCGAAAAATCGGTAGCGTCGGCGTCGCGTTGCGCTTGCGGCAACGAGACGGAACTGACGGCGCGAAAAACATCGGGGCGCTCGTACAACGCCGTCGCGACAGCCTTCGCAGTAACGCGCAAGGTTCGCTCTTGCCCGCTCTTGAGAAAGAAATCGACTTCGCGCAGATATTCGTAACCGAGCCACGGCAACACCAGCAGCACTGTCAACGTCAGCAACAGTTGCGAACGGATGCCGAAACTCAAGCGGCGATGCAGAGAAAAGGGCTTCATGTTTCTTGCGGGTTCCAGCGATAGCCCATGCCATAGACGGTGACGATGTGATCGAACGACGGATCGATCGCGGCGAATTTGCGGCGGATGCGTTTGATGTGCGACGTGATCGTCGCTTCATCGACGTAAATGCGCGCGTCTTTCATCAGGCTTTCGCGATCTTTGACGTGACCGGGATGGCGCGCCAGCGTATGCACCATCCAAAACTCGGTGACGGTGAGCGGTACCGGCGAGTCTTGCCAGTGCGCCGACAAGCGCGGCAGATCGAGACGCAGCACGCCGCGCACCAGCATGTCGTCGGCCTCCGGCGGCGACGACGCCAAATCGCTGCGCCGAAACAGTGTGGCAATGCGAGCGGTCAGATGCGGCAGACTCACGTCTTTGGTGACGTAATCGTCGGCGCCCATGCGCAAGCCGGCGACGATGTCGAAATCGCTGTCGCGCGCCGAAAGAAAAATGATCGGCAAACGTTCCGAGCGTGCTCGCAGCTCGCGGCACAGCGTAAAGCCGCCGTCAACTTCGTCGCCCAGACTGATGTCGATCAGCGCCAGATCGGGCAGGCGCGCGGCGAAGGCGGCAAGCGCGTCGGCGCGGTTGCCGTAAGTGGATACTTTGTAGCCCTGACGGCGCAACGCTTCGGCGCAGTTGTCGCGCAGCGCGGGTTCGTCTTCGATCAGGGCGATGTGGCGGCTCATGGCGTTCTCCAAAACAATGAGGCAATGGCTGCACTATAGCCCAAGCGGCGGGGAACGAAAACCGCCCGAACGGGATTTTCGATCATTGTCACCAGTTTGCCATGATTCATCAGCGTTTTGGCAGCAAGCGCAGCCGAAACGGTCAGGGTTGGCAGGTGTAATGGCCTCATTGAACAACCGCCTCTCAGGAGAAACTCATGTCAACCGCTATCCCTCACGCTTCGCCTTCTTCTTCCGAACCTTTCACGGCAATGAACCGGAACAGCGCGCGCGACCTTCTGCATTTTGCCGGCGCGGCGCTGATGGCCGGACTGGTTTCCAGCTTGGCGCTGATGGCGGCGATTTTGATTCTTGCCGTCGCCGCATCCTCTTGAACAAATCCCTTTCAGAAACGGAAAACAAAATGGACAGATACCTCATGAGCGCCGACGATATTTATCTGGCGATGCTGCATCAGGAAGAAGAGCGCGGCATGTCGGCCGCCGTGGCGAAAGCGGCGCGAGTGGCGGAGAAGTGGCTGGTGACAAGAAGCGATTCGTTGAGCGCGCGGGCGCGGGAAATGCTGCAAGCGCGTTCGATCGGAGAGATGACCCGCACAAGTGCGAGGTTCGATCATGAATGAGTGGCTGCTGCTTCCCGCCGAATACATATCTGTTTCTTCCGGTCTGTCAGCAAGAAAGAGAGAGGAGGGCCTCGGCAAAGCGCGGGGCAAACGATGGGCCGGATTTTTTTCGGGAAGGCGCGCGGGCTGGTAAAATCCCTGTTTCGCACAGAAAGACCGCCTTATGATTCGCAGCATGATGAAGTCCAAAATTCACGGCGCGCGGGTGACCGACGCCAATCTGAATTATCTGGGAAGTATCACGATTGACCGCCACTTGATGGAGCTGGCGGATATTCTGCCGCATGAAAAAGTTCAGGTCGTCAACAAAAACAACGGCGCGCGATTTGAAACCTATGTGATTTCGGGCGAAGCGCATTCGGGCGTCTTGTGTTTGAACGGTGCAGCGGCGCGGCTCGTTCATGTCGGCGATGAGATCATCGTGATTTCTTACGCGGACATGACGACGGACGAAGCGACTTCTTATCAGCCGCGCGTGATTTTTGTGGACGCGGGGAACAAGCCGGTCAAGAAAGCGTAGGGGGCAAAGGAGCAAAGCGACGTGTCCGCCGAATGAACTGCCGTGCTGAAAAGGATTTGACATGAATTGGGATGGTTTGACCAAAGGGATTATTGCCGCGACAAGAGCAGCGTTTTCCGATTTGCTGGCGCAGCACAAGGAAGAACATTTTTACGCTTTTGCGCTGTACACGGACAGTGATTGCTGGAGGGTTGTGCCTGCCGCCAATTCCATTGAAAAATATAATGAAAAAATATCAAACAATGGCGAGGGCGATGCAAGCGAGCAGAACTTCTACAAATGGTATAGCGGCGAGTGGGCTTATGAGGCTTGGGGCGGCGACAGGTTTAACGGTATTTGTGGAAAACTAAGCGCAGCTTGTACAGGGTTGGAAGAAGAATTTTATGCGTTCAAGGAGCATGTTCATTTATGCATGAACGATGCTCTGCTGTCTTTGGACAAAGCGGGTTTTTGGGGAGCATCGAGAAGCGGATTGTGCTTTTCGTGACCATATCAGACGACGATGAGGCGGAGTCCATGGAAAATCACTCCGCAAAAATATTGAACCCGCCGGAAGTCTACGAAAAGTTTCTCAAAAGATACGATGCGCGTTCCTAAATCAAAACCGCGCGGCACAGCGCTTGCAACGCAAGCGGCGGCGTCAACGGCGGCGACGGCGCGGCGTCGAATTTTTGCAGCAGACGGGTGATGTTTTCGCGCTTCGCTTTGACGACGCCGAAATGGATGAGATCATCGCCGCGAAAGACGGCCAGTGTCGGGAAGTCGTCGAGATCAAGCGCGCCGATGAAACGCTCATCGTCTTCGATGTCGAGGTAGGCAAACAATGCTTCGGGGTGTTGCTGCGCCAGCGCGCGGTACTCCGGCTTGAAATCGCGGCAAACCGCGCACCATTCGGCGCACAGGCAGATAACGAGCAGTGGCTGCTTTAACAATCGGCGACGCTGTTGCAGCGCTTGCCAGTGTTGCGCGAAGTAAACCGTCGTCTGTTCTGACAAATCGCTCACGGCGTTTTTTTATTGACGATGCGGATGTGACACATCTTCATGACGCACAGGGCGGCGCGGTGATCTTCGTCCGTCACTCCGGCGGTGCAGGCGGCATCGACGACGATAGGCGTTTCCGGCACATGCGCTTTGATGAGCAGCGCGTTCGAGACGACGCAGATGGAAGAAACCAAACCGATCAATTCGATTTCGTCGTAATTTTTCTGACGAAGGTATTGCGCCAATTCCAGACTGCCGAAGCAGCCCTTGTTGAAGATCAAACACGAAGAAAGATCAATTGTCGAGGCGATAGCGTCGGCGAGTTGCCAGCCCGATGTATCTTCGATGCAGTGCGGCACGGGAAGATGCCGACCTTCCTGCGTTTGCAGATAATCCTGATGATGGGTGTCTCGCGTAAAAATAACGGCGCTGCCGCTTTGCCGATGCGCCTTTATTTTTTCGACGACTTTGGGCACGATGGCTTGCGCTTGCGGCGAGCCCAGCGCGCCGTCGATGAAATCCTTCTGCATGTCGATAACGATCAGCGCTTTCATGGTCGCTCGTCCCTCTGTTAAACGCATTCGTTATGAAGAAAGCTCTTTCAAGTCCGGCAAGCGCAACGCTTTGCGCAAGCGAAGCGCTGTTTGCAAGGCGGCTTGCGGCGTCTCGGCGCAGCAGGTGATGTGTCCCATCTTGCGACCGCGCCGCGCTTCTTTTTTGCCGTACAAGTGCAGATGGGCGCCGCTATCGGCAAGCAGCGTCGTCCAATCCGGTTCGCGCGGAACGTCGCTGTCAACGTCGGCAAACCACAAATCGCCGAGCAGGTTGATCATCGCCGCCGGTGTTTTTTGCGAAGAATCGCCGAGCGGCAGACCGGCGGTGATTCGCGCTTGTTGTTCAAATTGCGAAGTGACGCACGACTCGATGGTGTGGTGACCGGAGTTGTGCGGGCGCGGCGCCATCTCGTTCAGAAAAAGATTGTCTCTGGTGTCGATGAAAAATTCGATGCACATTACGCCGCGATACCCCATGTTTTCGACGACGCAGCGCGCATGCGCGCAAGCGTTTTGCGCCACCGCTTCGCCGATGCGCGCGGGCGCGATGGTCACATCGAGAATACCGTCGCGGTGAATGTTTTCGGCAATCGGCCACACTGCGATATGGCCGTGCGCGTCGCGGGCGATCAGCACCGAAATTTCGCGCGCCAGATTCAATTGTTGTTCAAGCACGCAGGGAACATTGCCGAGTTTCCGGAAAGCCTCGTTCACTTGTTCGGACGCGGCGACGGCGCATTGCCCTTTGCCGTCGTAGCCGAGCCGCGCGGTTTTGAGGCGCGCCGGAAACAGGGACGGCGACATCGATATCGAAAGATCGTGATGATCGTGCAACGTGATGAAGGGCGCGACCGGCAAACCGTGGCGCGCAAAAAACATTTTTTCCTGCACACGGCTCTGAGCGATGGCGATGCTGTCGGCAGCGGGGCGCACCGGCATCCGCATCGCCAAGTACGCCAGCGCTATGTAAGGGACGTTCTCGAATTCGACAGTGGCCGCCTGCGCCAGCTCGCTCAACTCCTGTAAAGTTTTTTCGTCCTGATAAGGCGAAGTCCACAGCTTGTCGGCGATGGCGGCAATCGGCGCGTCGGGATCGGGATCGACCGCCGCGACGCGGTAACCCAGCCGTTGAGCGGCCTGACAAAACATCATTCCCAACTGGCCGCCGCCCAGAACTGCCAGCCAACTCCCCTGCGGCAACGGCGCGACAGAAAGGCCGGCCTCATTTTCGGCGTCCAGCGGTTGCGCTTCACCAAAATCAGGCTCGCAAAAACCTGCGTCGGCGCAGTCGTCAGCAGAGGGCGGAGAAGAAGTGGACATGGGCGAGGGGCGCATGGGTTTCGGAAGTGAGGTATTTTACCTGTTGTGGAACAAAAACTGGCGCTGTTTTAACGGCTAACTGTTTGCATTTCAGACAATGGCATGCTATTAAGGATGCTCTGAACGATGAAGTAAAAGATATGCAGCAAAAAAGCTTTTTTTCGGAAGAAACGACGCGGCGGCTGACAAAAGCAGCGATGGCCGCGTTGTTGTGCTGTCTGGCGACGACGAGCGCGGCGCAGGCTGACAGGCCGGTCGCCAAGCCGGTGTTGACCGGCGACGCCGCGATTGTCGCCGCCAAAGCCGCGCATGAAGCGCGTGATCTGGCGGCTTTCGATCGGCTGAATCCGGCCGGTCATATTCTGGCGCCGTATGTCGATTACTGGTGGCTTCGTGTCGCGCTCGAAAAAACGCCGCCTCGGCAACTCGACAACGATGTTCACATTTTTCTCAAGCAGGCCGCCGGCACGCCGCTGGCGCCGATGGTGCAACGCGCCTGGTTAAAGACTCTGGGGAAAGCGCAGGATTGGGTTTATTTTTCGATTGACTATCCGCCGGCGGAAGAAGACACGGAGCTGATTTGTTACGGCATTCAGTATCGCTATCAGCGCGACGGCGATGGTGCGCTGGAAGCGGGCAAAGCGTTGTGGCGCACCGGCAAATCGTTGCCGGATTCCTGCAAGCCGGTGTTCGAGACGATGCGCGCCAAAGGTTTGTTGACCGACGACGATCTGCGGGCGCGCTACACCTTGGCGGTGCAAGCGGCGAATGTGCCGCTGGCGCGAGCGATGTGGCAACGCTTGCCTGCGTCGCAACGCGCCGATGAACGAGCGTTTGCGCAAGCCGAGCGTCAGCCGTTGAAATACTTGAGCAGCAAACCGACGCCCAAACAGAAAGGCGCGCGCGAATTGTTGATCTACGCGATTGAGCGGGGAGCGCGTCAAAACATCGAGCAAACGCGCCGCGCTTGGATCGCGGTGCGCGAGCAATGGCCGCAAGCAGATCAGGAGTACGGCAATGTGCGGCTGGCGTATCAGGCGGCGCGCAATTTGCATCCCGATGCGCATCGTTTTTTCGGCGAAGCCGGCAGCACGTCGTTGAGCGAAACCGAACAGCCATGGCGAATACGGGCGGCGTTGTGGGCGGGCGATTATGAAGCGGCATTGACGGCGATTGATGCTCTTCCTGCGGTCAACCGCGACGAAGAAACGTGGCGTTATTGGCGCGCGCGTTGTTTGGAGCAGCGAAAAAGCGACGAGGCCAAACAACAGGCGCAAGCCTTGTATTTGCAACTGGCGGGGCAACCGACGTATTACGGTTTTCTGGCGCGTGAGCGATTGCCGGCGGAAGCTGTGCCGGCGTGGGCGGTACCTTCGGCGCCGGCGTGGCCGGAGACGGCGAGCGATTTTTTGAAACGTGACGCAGTGCAACGTGTCGTCAAACTGCAAGCGCTCGAAATGCGCGCCGAGATGTTGGTCGAGTGGCGGGCGCTGACGCGCACACTCAATGATCCGGAGTTGCGAGTAGCGGCGCAAGCGATGGCGCAACAGGGAATGTTCGATCGCTCGATTTCTGCTGCCGAACGAATCACCGCGCCGATGGAATTGGCTTTGCGTTATCCGCGCCCGTTTCCCGAAGCGTTTCAGAAAGCCCGAGCGACGCACGGCGTTGATGAGAGTTGGCTTTACGCGGTGGCGCGGCAGGAATCGCGCTTCGTTCCCAACATCGTGTCGAGCGCTGGCGCGATCGGCTTGATGCAGTTGATGCCGCGCACGGCGCGTTGGGTGGCGAAACAAAGAGGCGCAACCAATTATCGCATCGAGCATCTCGAAGACGCTACGGTCAACGCCGACTTCGGCGCTTTCTATCTCAAACATTGTCTCGACGGACTGGATGGTTCGCTGGCGCTGGCGGCAGTAGCGTACAACGCGGGGCCGGCGCGGGCGCGTTCGTGGCGCGCGAAAGCGGCAACCAAAGGAGGCGCGGCGCTGGAAGGCGACATCTGGGTCGAGTCGATCCCCTTCGACGAAACGCGCGATTACGTCAAGAAGGTGTTGACCAACGCCAAAGTCTATGCGCAGCAGCGCAACGAAACGCTCTCGTTGCGAGAAACGCTGGCATGGATTCATTCGCCTCCGGCACAAGCGATCACGACCACGCCGGAAAGCACCGACGCGGAAACACGCGCCGTTGACGGTTATTCGGATCAAGCGGCAGAAGGAAATTCGCCATGACTTTTTTCAAACCTGCGCCGATCATCACCGTGTTGGGCGGCAGCGGCTACATCGGCCGAACGCTGACGGCGCGGTTGACGCGCGCCGGTTACGCCGTGCGCTTGTTGACGCGATCGCGCGAGCCGACGAAATCGTTATGGATGTTGCCCGGCCTCGACGTGCGCGAAATCAATGTTTACGACGCGACGCAACTGACCGCAGCGTTGACAGGAAGCGCCGCAGTCATCAACCTGATCGGCATCATTTACGAAACAAAAAAACAAACCTTCGCCCGCGCTCACGCGCTGTTGCCGCAAATTATCGTGGCGGCGTGCGCCGCTGCCGGCGTCACGCGGTTGTTGCACATGAGCGCGCTGAACGCCGATCCGTCCGCGTCCAGCGATTATTTGCGAAGCAAGAGCGAAGGCGAAGCGGCGGTGCGCGCCTCGAATTTGCGCTGGACGATTTTTCAGCCGAGCGTTGTGTTCGGCGCCGACGACGCATTTCTCAATACGTTCGCGCGCGTGTTGAAGCGAGCGCCGTTGCTGATGGCGCCGTCGGCGCAAACCCGTTTTCAGCCGGTATACGTCGGCGATGTCGCCGAAGCGTTTTGTCGCGCCTTGTCTCTTTTTTCGACTGTGGGCAAGACGTTTCCGCTGGGCGGGCCGCGCGTTTATCGCCTCGATGAATTGTTGCGCTGGCTGGGAGAAACCATCGGCGCGGCGCGTCCGATTCTTTCGACGCCCGCATCACTGGCGCTCTTGCAAGCGTGGCTGCTCGAACATTTGCCGGGACATTTGATGACCCGCGATCAATTGCGCTCGATGCAGAAAGACAGCGTTTGCCCCGATGAAAAAGCCACCGCCTTGATCGAATTGGGAATCACGCCGACGGCGCTGGAAGATGCCGCGCCGTGCTGGCTGCGGCCTCGGTGATGAAGCATTGAGGGGGAAAGAAGATGATTGAAAATAAATCACCTGCCGAAAAAATTACTGCCGATCCGGTGTTGTCGCGATTGCCGGCAACTGCGCGCGTCTATGAAGTCGGCGGCGCGGTACGCGATGCGTTGCTGGAATTGCCCATCGCCGATCGTGATTATGTTGTGGTCGGCGCAACGCCGGAGGCAATGTTGGCTGCGGGCTTTCGTCCGGTCGGGCAAGATTTTCCGGTTTTCCTGCATCCGCAAACGCAGGAAGAATACGCGCTGGCGCGCGCCGAAAAAAAATCCGGTCGCGGCTATCACGGTTTCACGTTTTACACCGATCCGTCGGTGACGCTTGAAGATGATCTTCGCCGCCGCGATCTGACGATCAATGCAATGGCGCGGGCAGTCGATGATGCAGACACACCGATCGATCCCTACGGCGGCGAGCGTGATTTGCGCGAAGGCATATTGAGACATGTGTCACTGGCGTTTGCCGAAGACCCGTTGCGGGTGTTGCGGGTGGCGCGATTCGCGGCGCGGTTTGATTTTGCCGTCGCCGGTGAAACGCTGATGTTGATGCGGCGTCTTGCCGACAGCGGAGAACTGGAAACGTTGGCGGCAGAACGTTTGTGGCAAGAAACGACGCGCGCTTTGATGACAAAAAAACCGTCGCGCTTTCTGCAAGTGTTGCGCACTTGCGGCGCGCTGGAGAAAATCATGCCGGAAGTTGCAGCGCTGTACGGCGTGCCGCAGAAGCCCGAACACCATCCCGAAATCGACGCCGGAATTCACATCGAGCAAGCGCTCGATTTCGCGGCGTGGCGCAACGACATATTGCCGGTGCGCTACGCGCTGCTGTGTCACGATCTTGGCAAAGGCGCGACGCCGCCGCAACAATGGCCGAGTCACGCCGGTCACGAAGCGCGCGGTGCGCCGCTGGCGCGGGCGTTATCGGAACGATTGAAAACGCCGGCGGATTGCAGCGATGCGGCGCAACTGATTACGCAATGGCACGGCGAAGCGTGGCGCTCGCCCGAACTGCACGAAGAAGCATTGTTGACGTTGTTGATGGCCGCAGATGTTTTGCGTCGCCCGCAGCGCTTGCGTTGGCTGGTTGACGCGATGATCGTTGACATCGGCGCCAAGTATTGGGCGCGAAAAAATTTGCAGAATGAAAAACTGCGCAATGAAAACTCGTATAACGAAACCCCTGCGGAGGCGCGTTTTCTCGAAAGCGCTGCCAACGTTTTACGCAAGGTCGATGCGGCAGCCATCGCCCGCGCTCACGCCGACGATCCGGCCACGATTCCGGCAGCGCTGCACACGGCGCGGATCGAAGCGCTTGCTGAGTTCAAACGAAAACGGCGTTGTTGAAGCAGGAGCGCGCAATGCAAATCAGGCGCTTGCGCGCCTGATTTGCTGTTAACTCACTGATGCAGTGTTATTCACTTGAACGTCGCGGCTCCGATTAGCCCCCTTTTGAAAGGGGGTGTCGCCGAAGGCGACGGCGGTTTGTAAAAAAAGGGGGCACGAAGCGCCGGGGGTTTGCCTGACGTTGGACAAACCCCCGCCCATCCTTCGCAAGCTCAGGACGGGCGACCCCTTTCAAAAGGGGTCTTTCCGGAGCGGTGATGTGCGGGAGGAAGGGCGCGCTTCCCTAAAAAAGCGAATCCTCTGATGAGCGTTTCGGTTTTTCGCGGGCGGCGTCCGGCACGCTCGACAACTCGTTCGCGGCGAAGCAAGCGCCTGCTGTTATTTCCGACAGTAGCGCGGACATGGCGGGATATTCGGCGAGCGTAGCTTCCAGTATCCACAGCAGTTCGAGCAATTCGGTCGTCAATTCGCTCGGCCAGCCGCCCAGCGTCGCCGCCGTGATTTCATCCAGAGGCGAAGATTTTTTGCGTTTGGGTTTTTTCATTCGGTAGGCCAGCCACGATTGCACGACTTTCAATCCGGAGACTTCAAACTCATACACTTCCGGCGCGACGGGAGAAAACTCGCCCGCGCCGACGCGCAATGTTTTTGTTGCGCCGTCGTATTCGTATTTGTTCGGATAGTCTGCGGCATTTTGCGGCACAGCTTTTTTGCACTTCGCCGCGCCGTCGGGCACTTGCCCCTGGTGTTTTCCTTTGGGAACGAAGCGTTGGCCGTAAGTGTGCAGCCACAATAATTTTTTGCCCGCCTCGGCGGCGCGGTCAAACAAGGCGGCGTCTTGGGTCAGCGGCACACGAAGCTCGCAAGTTCCCAACTCTTCGGCGTAGCGTTCGGTAAAAGCGGGCTGCGCCAAAACGCCGTAGAGGTAGGCAAGAAAGTTTTCGGCGGACACTTTCTTTCCATACGTTTTTGTCAGAAGTTCCAGCAGACCCGGCAGAAGGTTGGCCTCTCTGCCCTCTGCGTCGCGGTAAAGCGGCGCAATATCTTTGGCGCCGCGCCCCGAAAAATGATCGAGGTCAGGAATCAATGCGCAAGCGGTTACGGCTGATCCCGTGCCCAGCGTTTTTGTTAAAAGGCTTGAAAGATAAACTTGCTTTTCGCTGTGAATCGCCCAGAGGTCGGGACGTGGGCGCGACATCAATCTCCCATCAGCCAAAATGTGTTGCCGATCAAAAGACCTGTAAGCATATCGCTCCATTGGGGGAGGTGGGGCATTCCGAGGTAGTTGGGAAAGCGGTGTGAAATCAGCGTTTTCTTTCAAGCCTACGCGGTATGTGCCATTAATTGTTCGATCTCCAGATTCACGAAAAGCCGCAGCCCTATCGCTTGCCGACAGCAAAGCGTGCCAACGCTTCTCCAGCGTGGCCGCATCTGGCGCAATCGGCCAAGTTCTCTTTAGTTGGACGCCGGAATGTTGCCACGGCATCAGGTCGATCAATTCAGGCCAGGTTGAATACATTCCCGTTCTTGGCGGCAGAAACGGCGCGCCCCAATCGTTCGGACAACCCTGCCATGTCAGAGAAGCAAAGCCGGTCAGCGCATCCAGCATTTTCAGTTTTTCAGGGCGTGTATTTTCCGACAGCGAGGCGTAATACACTTTTGCAGGTTTGTTTTTGTCGGCTTTGCCATAGCGAGCGGCCACGGCAATCGCTACCGGCGTTTGGATGGCGAAAACGTTTTCACTCTTGCGCGTGCCTCGGCCTTCGCCGCCCAAATCGAGAATCCAGATTTCGTCGCAGCTTCGGCGCATGTGTTCGCGCATGCCCAAAAAAGCATCGCCATAGAGATAGCTCGACGCGCTGATGAAACTCACCACGCCCGACCCGGCGGCGTCTCCGGATTCAAAAACTTTCCACAATGCCCAGCGCCAAAAATAGACGTAAAGGTTGTAGAGGTTTTTCAGTTGGCCGCCATGCCCGGCTTTTTTCACCGGCCCGATAAAATCGGAGAGGATTGCGTTGTTGCCTGTGCCGTCCTCACCGTGGCGTACCCAATGGCCTGTGCGTGATTGGTTGGTGTGGTCGGCGGCTTCGTGCCGATCGTAAGGCGGATTGCCGAGGCAAACGATGACGGGCACTTCGGCTTTGACTTTGAGCGCTTTGGCGTGTTGCTCGGCAATGGGTTTGAGAAACAAGGGCAGATTCAGCGGCTGGGTGTGCGGACTTTCCAATGTATCGGTAAGGTAGATGTGGCTGCCGCCGGCGGGCAGCGTTGCGCCTCGGTCGGCCAGCGCGCGGCTCACGCGAAGTTCGCTGACGGCGAAAGGCCCGACCATGAGTTCAAATCCATAGATATTGTTGGCAAGGGTTGAGGCTTGCCCGGGCACGGCACCCGCGCCTTGCCGCGCTTCCACTTTGTCCAGCGCGTGCGCGATTACGCCCAAAAGATAAGTTCCTGTTCCGGCAGAAGGATCAAGCGTGATTACGCTCGGATCGGCAAACCCCAGCGGCTTCTTCAGCTTGCCGGCAAGAAGATCATCGACAAGACGAATTTGGGCGCGAGCCACTTCTATCGGCGTGTAGTAAGCGCCCGCATTTTTGCGCAAATCAGGATCGTAGGCCGCCAGAAAATCTTCGTAAAAGAAAAGCCACGGGTCTTTTTTGTTTTCGACACTCTTGAGCGAAGCCGGAGGGACGGCGCCGATCACGCGAATCAGCAAGTTCAAGGGCGCGGAGATTTCTTTTTGCGCGCCAGTGTCGGTCAAAACTTGCAGAGCGCGAGACAGCAGGCTGTGCTCGGCAGACAAGGCTTGTTGCGCGCTCGCCAAATCCAGCGAAGTCCCATCTTCGCTTCGGGCAAGCAAGAGGGCGAAGGTGACCGTCTGCGCGTAGGCATCGGCAAATTGTTCATCGCTCGCATCGGGAAACAAAAGCGACCGCCAATCCCGCGCCAGTTGCACCAAGGGAGAATCTGCGTCGTTGAGCGCGTCGGCAACATCATCGCGGAGCATTCGACACAGCGGGGCAAGCAGCCCCGCCAACTCCTTGATGTTTTTCGGAACGATAGGTTCCCAAGAAAGAAAATCGGTGAGCAGCGGGCGGAGCGCGTCCGCATCTTTTTTCGTGACGGCTTTTCTGCCGCCGGAAGCGACGTTGCCGGAGAGCTGGACAATGGAACCCTCAAGTTTTCCGTAACGGTACAACGCCCATTCGTTGCCGTCGCAATAGATCAGGTTGGGAATGGCGGCAAAGCGTTTGGCTTGTTGCGCGTTGTGCCCTCTGAAACGCGCCGTGTCCGCGCCGACACCGACGGCTTTCAGTTCCGCATAGCCGGTCAACAGGTTCGCGCTGAGAATGGCGTAGTCAGGCTTGCCCAGACGATCGGCAAGAAGAATTTCGCCGACGCAACGCACGTCAAACGACAACGTCTCCGCCATCTCTTTCATGCACACTTCAAACGGCCCGCGCAACTGGTTTTCCGGCTCGCCTTGAACCAGCGCGCTCATTTTTTCCGTGACGGCATCGGCAAATTTTTGCAGGGCGGCAAGTATCGCGGTATCGGACATTCGCAAGTTCTAACGAAGAATGTTAATTTGCGAATCTTACTCCCCCGCCTTGAAGTTATAAACCGTCCGAATCCTCTCGATGACTTCCACCGTCGGCTGGATGTGCGCAAGAATTTCGTCCATGCTCTTGTAGGCCATCGGCGATTCATCCAGGGTGTTGCGATGGATCGAGGTCGAGAAAACGACTTGCATTTCGGCGCGGAACTCGTCCATCGACAAGGTATTGAACGCCTTGGTACGGCTCATCAGGCGGCCTGCTCCGTGCGGCGCGGAGAAATTCCAGTCGGCATTGCCCTTGCCCACGCAAAGCAGGCTGCCGTCGCGCATATTGATCGGAATCAGCAGATGTTCCCCGGCTTTGGCGGAAACGGAGCCTTTGCGCAAGATCATCGCTTCCGTGTCGATGTAATTGTGGATGGTGGTGAAGCGATCCGTTTCGGCCAGTTCCATTCCATTCAGGATAACCTCCGTCATCGCCTGCCGGTTCAGAACCGCGAAACGCTGGACGATACGCATGTCGTGCAGGTAATCGTCGAACAGATCATCCGATGCGTAGGTCAGGTCTTTGGGAATATCCGTGTCGGGTTTCAGGCTTTGCAGGGTTTCTTCGATTTCCTGTTCCCGTCCTGCGGCTTTTAGAGCGGCGATAGTTTCCTGTACCGCCTCTTTGGAAGGACCGCTCAGACGCTCAAAAGCCTGCTTCTGATACTAGGTGGCAACTTCCTGCCCGAGGTGGCGGCTGCCGGAATGCACGACCAGATACAGGCTTCCGTCATCGGCGCGGCCCGCCTCGATGAAATGATTGCCGCCGCCCAGCGTTCCGATGGAGAGGCGGGCGCGGGCGATATTGACATGATCGGCGCAGCGCAGCCTGTCGAGGTCGATTTCCGCGTTCAGTGCGTGATGGTTTTTGCGGATGCCGCGTCCGGATGGAATTTCCGCCCGGATCAAGCGGTCGAGCCAGGCGAAATCCAGATCGCGCCCGGCCGGGTTTTTCCCACTGATGTGCACGGTTTCCATGCCGCAGCCGATATCGACGCCGACCATGCCCGGCACGATCTTGTCGGTAATGGTCATCGTCGTGCCGATGGTGCAGCCTTTTCCGGCGTGGACGTCCGGCATGATGCGAATCCGGCTGGCCGCGAATTCCTCGCGGTCGCAAACCGCTTTGATCTGCTCGAATGCCTTGGGTTCCAGTTCTCCGCAATAGCAGAGAGCGGTGTTGTGGCTGCCTTTTACTTCAATCATGAGATTTCGGCAGGATAACAAAAACCCCGCCCCAAATTAAAACGGGCCTCTTTCGAGGCCCGCTGCTGTTGGTGTTCCGTTAAAAACGGAATTCGTTACGCCGCCTTCTTAGAAGAAGTGAACCATACCGAGGATAAGGCCTTGTTGGTCAACGCCAGGAGCGGCGCTACCGTTACCGTTATGCCCGAAGGTATAGGTTGCGTATTTGTCGTTGTCGATATAGACGTAACCGACATAAGCGGTGGTCCGCTTCGACAAGTCGTAGCTGTAGCTGAGTTCGTACTGAACAGCGCCCGTGTCTTTGCCGCCATTGACGTTGCCGACTTTCAGGCCGTCACCCTTGCCTTTGTTGGCATAGATGACCGCGCCGTACAGTTTGCCGGAGCCCAGGGGCACAGTCGCGGTGCCGCCGAACAGGTCACGCTTCAGCGTTCCGCCGGCAGTATCGTACTCGATGTGTTCATATACCAACGCCGGACGAACAACGCCAAAGTTGTAGCCAGCCATAATGGTGAAGGCTTGATCGTTCAGATCGGCGCCGCGCCATTCCTGGTTGGTTTCGTAGACGGCCGCTGCTTGCAGACCGGCATTGTCGTAGAACAAGCCAATGTTACCCACCCAGCCGCGCGGGCTGGTGGCTTCATTGGTCGAGTATTGCAATTTGCCCGTGAAGCCGGAGATATTAGGCGATTCGTAACGGATCGAGTTGGCGGTACGCGCACCGAAGCTGCCGTTCGCTCTGTTGTTGGCGCCATGCTGACCCCACAGAGCACCGGTTTGCAGAATCGAAGTCAGCGCCGTGTTGGTGTTACCGAAAATAGCGTGCGCGTCATCGTACGGGGTGGTCATATAACCGAGCTTGACGGCACCCCAGCCGCCTTGCAAGCCGAGCCATGTTTCACGCGAAGCCAACTGATTCCAGTTGTTGTTACCCGGGGTAACGCCATCACCTTGGAACTGCGACTCGATTTGGAAAATCGCATTCAGGCCACCGCCCAACGCTTCGGTACCCTTGAAGCCGATACGCGACGTGTTGGAGCTAACCCGTTGCAGTTCACCCAAACCGCTATTGGTGGCGGAACTGATGAAGTCTATGTCCATGTTGATGCGACCGTAAATCGTGACGTTCGCGGTTTGAGCGTTCGCCAACGGTGCGGCCAGCAGGCCGGCAACAGCAATCGCGATGAGTTTCTTTTTCATGAAAATCTCTCCTCTAACAGATAAAATCGGCAAGGTTAATACGCAAAAAATACTTGCTACACTTGCCATCAGAAAAACCTTCTCTGAGATCACCGAGAAGTTATTCGTATTGTGCCAAGAGCAGCAAGGGCGAGGCAAGCAATGGCGAGGGGCAAGACAAGGTCTTGCGGCAAATGTTGCTTGCAAGCAACAAGATAGGACGAGGAAACTGTGAAATAGCGCGCTCGTCCTATGGTTTTTCGATCATAATTGAATTTGAAGCGGCAAGAAAAAACACGCAGGAAATGCGAATGGAAAGATGAATGTGAGCATCGAAACAGAAACCCTGATTTGCGGACTGCTGATCGCGTTCCTAGCTTCGGCGGCGTTGGGGGCTGTGTTGAAGAAATATGTTGCATTTTTACCACAGGCAACGCCCACGGCGCGGTCGCTCCATGACAAGCCGATTCCACGGGTGGCGGCGCTGATGCTGTGGGGCGGCTGGCTGGCTGGATTCGGCTGGATCGGGGTGTCCGGCGAGGTGTCGTTGACGGGAACGATGCAGCGCGCCATGTTTTTTGCATTTTTTGGCTGGGCAGTGGTCGCGCTCGTTTCGTTTTGGGACGATTGCCGCAGCGTGCCGGCGCGCTGGCGTTTGCTGGCTCATGGGGTGGCGGCGTTGGCGTTTGTCATCGGCTGGATAGGATTATGGGCTGGCATGAGGCTGCCTGTGTGCGGGTTAGCGCTCACTTACGAGAATATCAGCGGTTTCCAGGCCGTCTTATGGTGGGGCTACTTCGCCGCCCTTTTGTTATCCATCGTTTGGATGACCAATCTGTTCAATTTCATGGACGGCAGCGACGGGTT